>CAMKAR010000250.1 GCA_946410535.1 uncultured Bacteroidales bacterium | reverse complement strand
GGGCTTCGTTGAGCCACTTTTCGCGTTGTTCGCGGGTGGATTTCTTAATGGGTTCAACCATCTTGATTTTCCACGCTTCTGCAAATGGTAATTCCATGATTATTATTGATTTAAAATTAAATATTTAAAGATTTAAGATTTAAAGATTCGGTTGGTGGGGGTGTTTTTTGACGCGAGACGCGGGACTGCGAGACGCGGGACACGGGACACGGGTTCCCTTTAGAAACGGTCGCGTTCCTTGACGTTGAGGTAAACCATATTATCAAATAAGTTGGTCATATCATAAGATGCTTCAAAAAACGCCTCAAAGGTAGTGATTTTTTCCTTACATCAAGTAACTCTAACACTATTTTTCATATTTTTGCTCCAAATTTGAAACTCATGAAAAAACTACTTCTCTCACTTTGCGTGTGTCTGCTGACCACCACTGCCATTGCCGGCAACATCCTCTACGAAAGCTTCGAATATGCCAACCACGACCTCGAAAAGCCCGTCGGCTGGACTTGCGACGACAACTCATGGCTCTGTGGCTACCTTGAAAAGGACCACAACCGCATCGCCCACACGGGCAATTGGTATGCTTTCACGGCCACTAACGACGCTTGGATGTTCATGCCATCCTACCTCATCGAGGAGATGCAATACCGCTTCACGCTGTGGGCCATCACCGACGGCAACTTCCAACTCGAAATATGGGCAGGCTCCACACCCAACGCCGATGATATGCACGCCCAATTCTTTACAACGACGATCGACAAGGACGAATACGAGAAGGTGTCGGTTTATGTCGAGAACATTCCTGCCAACTGCCAATACTTCGCCATACATGCCGTGGCCATCGGGGGCACCTACCTCACCATCGACGACGTCGAACTCGACATGGTGGAGCAATACACCTTTGAGGCTGAAGCCATTACGGGCGACACTGCCATGTATCCAGGCACCGAAGGCATTTTCCACTTCCTCGTCGAAAACACAGGCTACGACCCTGTCGACATCACCATGCACCCGTCGAACGAGTTCTTCACCAACTTCATTTGCCAACACAACGGCAACACCGGCATGACCATCCACACCGAGCCTGCCGAAATCGTAGAAGTCACCATGACTGGCACGCTGCGTCCTGAGATTGAACCGGGCACGGTGGCTTGGCTCGATGTCCAGATGACCATTCCTTGCAACTGCAACACGGCCATGGTCACCTTCTGGGTTACCCCGCTCGACATTACTGCTGTCAACGAAAACGGCCTGAATGTCAGTGTCTATCCCAATCCCGCCACCGATTTCGTGACCATCGAAGCCGACGATCTCCAACAGGTCATCCTGATGGACATGACAGGGAAAACCCTCAGTAGCATCGCCGCCGAGGGTCGTTCCGTTCGTCTTGATGTAGGCAACTTGAAAGCCGGAGTTTATCTCATTTCCGCCAAAACACGTTCCACTTCCTCCTTCGTGAAGTCGATCTTGAAGATGTGATTGGGTCTCAAGTAATGGATTTCATGCTCGGCATGGAAGCGTTTCTCGCCCCCTCCCGTGATGTTGAGCATCACCACATCATCGGCTTTTACCATTCCTTTTTCCACTGCCTGCTGCAATGAGGCCGTGGCCACGGCTGCGGCATGATAAATGTCGATGCCCTCGGTTTCCTCGAACAAGACCTTGGCGGCATTGGCTTCATCGTTGCTGACGGCAAGAATGTCGCCATTGGTGTCCTTTAAGGCATCATAGAGTCCACCAGCGAGGCTGTAAGGCGGCTTTCTGTTGCTCAACACTGGCGCACATATCTCAGCTGCATCCTTGCGGGCTTGGTTGGCATCGTAAGGCAACATCGGGCGCGAGTCGGCACGCCAAGCTTCATACATCGGCACGAAGGGCTTGTTTTGCGACACGATCAGACGGGCTTTGTTGGCTCCAAAACGGCCATCCTCGATGAATCGCAGGTTGGCTTCCCAAGCGGCAATGGCGCCCGTGCCACTACCCACGGCCTGAAAGTAGAAGTCGGGCGTGCGACCGATGAAGGTCGTGGCCGACATCATTGTGGTGCCCATGCCGTCGCGTCGCGCAATGTTCTTGGCACCGCCTTCAGCAAGATAACCTTCCAGTTCGCAAACCACGTTAGAGAGGTTGATGGCATCGAAATAGTCGCTGCCACTTTCGGTCGTGATGAGCTTCACACAGTCGTTCAAAGGCTTGTCGAACCACAAGGCTTTGATATTGTCTTGAGGCACGCAAAGCAACAGCTTGATGCCATTGTCGGAACACACTTTGGCGAAGGCGCGCGCCGTGTTGCCAGCCGAAGCCACCACAAGCACCTTGTCCTTGATGTCATCGCCCAGACGAGCGCAAACCGAATAGGCTTCCATTTCCTTGAAGGAGCATGTCGACATGCGGGCGCCGCGTTCGGGCCACCAGCCGTTGAAGGTGATAAAAAGGTTGTTCAATCCCAAGCGTTTGGCCAATGCCTCGCTCTTGTAGGTGACAGGCTCCGAAGGGTTGTGCAGCATCGTCTTGATGGGTAGCCAGTCGGCATAGCGGTAAAGACCCAAGTCGGCCCCTTCCCTGACGGTGAGCTGCTTCTTTTCGTAAACGGGACGCACCATGCTCGGTTTGTCGCACTGCTTGTCGTCGAGCGTCCAGCCTTGGTCGTCGAAGAGGCGACCTGTGGCGACGGTTTCCAGTTGGTATTTCGTAGGGGTAAAAGTCATCTTTCTTTCTCCTTATTGATTTGACGCGCAAAGATAGGAAAAAGTAAATTATGTGACAGTAAATATCTTTACCAATCGAACAATACGAAAAAAAACGGGTGGCATTCTGACTGCCACCCGTTTGTCGTTGAAGGAACAATTGACTTAGTTCTCCAAGGCGCTGCCTTTCAGGGTCGTATAGTTGATACGGAAGGCACCCACCTTACGGAGCTCTTGTTTCACATCGGTGACCACACCCATGCGGGTATCCTTGTGCACCTTGAGGGCAGTGGTCAACAGCGGACGGTCGGCCTCACTACGTGAGTCGCGCTCCTTCTGGATCCAGTCGGCGATGTCGTTCGTGCGGGCGAAGGCATCGTCTAATTGGATACGCGATTCGGTACCGAGCTTCGTGTCGCGCGGCGGGCCGATGTAGATGGAGCTTACCAATGCCTTATGCTCGAGCTTCTGGATCTCGGTGGCTTTAGGCATGGCGGTCTTCACCTTCAGTTCGACGTCGCGCATCGAAGTCGTGATCATGAAGAAGAATATCAACATGTAAACGATGTCGGGCAGTGAAGAGGTGCTCACTTGCGGCACTTCCTTTTTCCCTTCTTTTCTGAATTTACCCATATCTTTATCCTCCTTTAGTTGGTTTTGTATTCAACAGGCTCTGCCTCACTGACACGTACAGGAACAGCGTCGTTGACTGCCTTGGTTTGATCTTCGTTGAGTTGGTCCAAGTGCTTGTGGAATTTCTTCCAGGCAAGCTCTTCCTTCATTTCGTTGAAGGCGCGTGCCAACTCGTTCTGCACACTGATATACATAGCATACGAGGTACCGCGGTCGTTCTGGAGGGAGATAACGCCCTTCGACATGAGCACTTCGCCCACCAAGTCGAAGGTCTTGGTCTCCACTTCAGGAGCGGTTTCGTCGCCAGGTCGCGGGGTCATGAATTCCTTGGCCAAGTCCTTCAATTGTGCGATGTCGGACGGACGGCCATTGACCAGCAACCTGTCGCTCTTGTTTACCATCACATTCATCACGTTCCTTTCCTTGACCTTCACGTCCTCGTCGTTTTGCTCGACGGGAGGGGGCAGACGACGGGTGATACCGTAGTCCACGTCCATGGAGGTCGTCATCAGGAAGAAACACAACAGCAAGAATGCTATGTCAG
>CAMKAR010000249.1 GCA_946410535.1 uncultured Bacteroidales bacterium | reverse complement strand
AACTCCAACCACCTAAGCTCCTTCTCGTCGAGCACGTCCTTGATTTCCTGCAAACGGTTGCCCATCTGCTGGAGTTTCTGGTAATCGGTTTCATTATTGAGAGCTTCCGTCAGGGTTGTTTTCTCCTTCTCAAGGTCGGCCATCTCTTGCGTAAGACTTTCATATTCACGCTGTTCCTTAAACGAGCGCTTCACCTTCTCGCGTTGTTTCGTTGGCCGTGGCTCGTCTTTCTTCTGTGACGACTTCTCCTTGCGTTCTTCCTTCAGCTTGGCATCGAGATAGTCCTTATATTGGGAATAGTTGCCCATAAAGCCTTTCACATTGCCATCACCTTGGAACACAAAGAGTTGATCGACGACCTGATCCATGAAGAAACGGTCGTGCGACACCACAAGGAGACATCCTTTGTAGCTTTGGAGGAAATCTTCGAGTTTCTGCAAAGTCAACAAGTCCAGGTCGTTGGTAGGCTCATCGAGGATGAGGAAATTGGGGTTCTGCACCAAGATGGTCAACAGATACAAACGGCGTTTCTCGCCACCACTGAGCAAGGCCACGGGCTGGCGGTGCATCTTGTAGGGGAACATGAAATGCGCCAACAGTTGGTCGGCGGTGTAGACCTTGTCCTTGCCGTAGTTGACCACCTCGGCAATGTCGCGCACGGTGCTCAAAACGGTCTTGGTCTCGTCGAACTTGATGCCTTCCTGCCGGTAATAGCCGTAAGTCACCGTCTCGCCGGTCTTGATGCGGCCACGGTCGGGCATGACCGAACCCGTAATCAGGTTCAGGAAGGTCGACTTCCCTACCCCATTCTTGCCAATCAAGCCGATGCGTTCGCCACGTTTGAAGACATAGTCGAAATCCTTCAAGACGGACAAGTCGCCGTATGATTTCGACACATTGCTCATTTCCAAAATCTTACCACCCAATCGTTGCATCTGCAATCCAAACTCAAGGCGTTCGTCTTGTTCCTGGTATTTCGAGCGTTCTTTCAGGTCATAAAAGGCATCGATGCGGCTCTTCGACTTGCCCGTGCGGGCTTGCGGCGTGCTGCGCATCCATTCCAACTCGTATTTCAGCAACTGGCTGTTGCGTTCGGCTGTGGCGCGTTTCACCTCCTCGCGCTCGCGGCTCTTTCGGACGTAATAGTCGAAATTACCATTGTGGGTGTACATCACACCCTGATATAGCTCGAAAATCTTGTTGCACACGCGGTCGAGGAAATAACGGTCGTGTGTGACCATCAGCAGCGTCATGCTCGACTGGGTGAGAAACTTCTCTAACCATTCCACCATTTCCACATCAAGGTGGTTGGTAGGTTCGTCAAGAATCAGGAGGTCAGGCTCATGCAAAAGTACCAAGGCCAAGGCTAAACGTTTCACCTGTCCGCCCGAAAGCTCGTCGACACTTTGTTCCAAATTGTTCAGTGCAAAACGGGTAAGGTACTGTCGTGCCTTCAGGTGTTGCTCTTCGTTGAGATCGGCAAGCAAGTCGGAAATCAGCGTCCCAGCCGGGTAAACGGGCAACTGCTCCAAGTAGCCAATCTTGATATCGTTGGCATAGGTGATATTTCCCGAGTCGGGCGACTCCTTCCCTACCAATATCTTCAGCATGGTCGACTTGCCCGATCCGTTGGTGGCAATCAAAGCGGTCTTGTCGCCTTTCTCGATGCCAAAAGTGACGTCTTCGAATAGCGTCTTGATGCCATACGACTTGGATATTGCGTTGACTGACAGATAGTTCATTTCGCAAAACGCTTGACGTATTCGATGGGATATTGCGACTTTTCAGAGACCTGCTCCACCGTCATGCCCGAATCAAGCAAGCGCTTGATGACGGCATCCATAGGCTCGCCGACTTCGATGATATGGAAGTCGGGGTCATAGAAACGGACAATGCGTTGCCCCCACGGAGCTTCCTCAACGCCATGAACATACAGTATTTCCGAAAAGCCTTTCAAATAATCGATAAAACCATCGAAATCATCCTCTTCGAAATAAAGCTCTGCGTCATTGCCATTCCTACGGACTTTTGCGTCATGAATCATCGAACGCCATTTTTTCATCTCTTGCAATGCGAAGCCACCTTCGAATTGGACATTCTCGCCAAAATGAAAGGCAACGCGGTCGCCAATCACTTCTTCATAGAAGGTGATGGCTTTTTCCATGTCGGTAACCGCCAGCAGCGGGCATTTGAATTTCAGCATAACCATTGGTTTTGATACGGCAAAAATAAGAAAAGCCTCGCATCTTCCAACACGAGGCTTCAATTTTTTATCCATTATGGCATTATTTCTTTTCCTTGGGCAGCACCGCGAACTTGTAGATGCAGAGCTGGTGGTATTCCTCGCCGGGCCTCAGCACGGGCACGGGGGCCAGAGCGTCGTGGTTGATGGCATCGGGGAAATACTGGGTCTCAAGGGCCAAGCCTTCACGATAGTTCAAGCCTTTGCCACACTTGCCTTTGGCCTTGCCGTTGAAGAAGTTGCCGCTATAGAACTGCAAGCCCACCTGGTCGCTCCACACCTGCATCTCGCGACCGCTGACGGGTTCGGTCAGGGTGGCGTTCCAGGCATACGACTTCGGGGCGCTCTTGTCGATGATCCAGTTGTGGTCGTAGCCCTTGGCGTTGGTCAGCTGCTCGTCTTGTGCGTTGATACGCTCGCCGATGGTGTGTTTCTCGCGGAAGTCGAACGGGGTCTCCTTCACGCCAGAGAACTTGCCGTCGGGCACGATTTGGTTGTTGATGGTGGTCATGTAGCGCGAGTTGATTTGCAGCTCGTGGTCGAGGATGGTGCCGTTGCCTTCGCCCTTCAGGTTGAAGAACGAATGGTGCGAGAAGTTGCACAGCGTCGGGGCATCGGTGGTGGCGGCATAACGGATCACGAATTGGTTGTCGTGCGTCAAGGTGTAGCTCATCGTAACATCGAGGTTTCCAGGGAAGCCGTCTTCGCCGTCGGCAAACACGGTGTGCATCGCGATGACACTGTCGTTGACCGAAGTCACGTCCCAAACGCGCTTGTCGGCACCAATGAGACCGCCATGAAGCGTATTCTCACCGTCATTCTTAGTCAGCTGATACTGAATGCTATCCAAAGTGAAAGTGCCATTGGAGATGCGGTTGGCGCAACGTCCGACGGCGGCGCCAAGATAACGCTCGCCTTCGTTGTTCAAATACTTGTCGATATGGTCGTAACCCAAAACAATGTCCTCGAAACTACCGCGACGGTCGGGCATCCAAAGAGCCACGACGCGGCCACCATAGTTGGTGACTTGCATCGTCATGAAACCATTGTGAAGGGTATAAAGCGACACTTGCTTGCCTTCCACTTCCTTGTTGAAGTTCTCGGCAGGAATCAGTTTGACTTCTTTCTTATGACTGCAACTCGCTAACAATAAGGCAATTGCAAAAATCGATAATGCTTTTTTCATCTTTTTCGATTTCTATCTTCAAAATTTTCGAGCCGCAAAATTACAAAAAGTAGTTTAACCCACAAAAAGATTTTTTACTTCGTTCTGACTACTCCCTGATAATCAACGGTTTTATGTTTTCGTAAAAATTCTATCATCATTTCCTCGGAAGTCATGAAGAGACTTCTGCCTTCATCGACGCTCTCGATGTTGACCGTGGAGGCCATATAGCTGTTGAAGGCCACCTTGTAGGTCTTTTTCGTCGAGAAACTTCCACCTTCCATATTGACCCACACGCTTTTACCGTCATCACGCACCTCGTAGGTCATGCCCGAGACGTATGACGGATAGCCGCCGTTTTTGCGGTAGCTGTTAAGGATGAACTTCTTGACCTGTTCGCCAGTCATCTCATACATCACCACATCGTTGTTGAACGGGTCGATGGAGTAGACGTC
>CAMKAR010000248.1 GCA_946410535.1 uncultured Bacteroidales bacterium | reverse complement strand
TAATAGCAACCCTCGCCCTGCTGGCCCTCACCGCCACAGCGCAACACGACGAACAAGTCACCGTGGAAGGCAAATACCGCCCCAAAGTCAACAAGGTGAACAAACTGCAACTGACGCCCGAAACGCCGCAACCCTCGTATGCCTATCCAAGCACCGAGGTCAACCCGAAGGAAACCAAGCAGAAGTTCGCCCTCGACCTTGAGAAGATCGCCCCGACGGGCTTCGCCGCCAAGAAAGACCAATTGGTCACTCCAACGCAGAACTTCCTGATGGCTGGCCTCGGCACGCGCCTCTCGCCCGTGTTTCTCTACAAGCACAACTCCATGCTGACCAAGACCTTGGGCCTCGGCGTGGGCATCAAGCACAACTCGTCGTGGCTCAACATCAAGGACTACGCGCCATCGAGCTATATGAACAACGCTTTCGATGTGAACCTCACGACGAGCAAGTTCGACGGCATCCAGCTTGACGGCGGCGTGTTTTACAAGAACGACATGTACCACTATTACGGCGTCAATTTGGCGGAAATGCCGCTGACGGACGAGCAGATTGAACAATACTGTCCGCGCCAGACCTACAACACCATTGGCGGTCATCTCGGCATCGCTTCCACTTCGACAAGGGTGGGTGAGTTGAACCATTCCGGAACCCTTGACTATCAATACACTTTCGACAGGTTTGATTCACAAGAGCATTACGCCGGCCTGGATTATGGCTTAGGTTATGCCCAAAACTGGTGGGGCGACAAGGATCATCCACAGAAAGTGGGACTTGATTTGGGCTTCCAATATGTTGGATTTTCAGCAAATGAAGATACAGAAAATCGTATCTTCTTCAAAGTCAATCCTTTCTTTGAGATGAAAGATGAATTTTATCGCTTGCATCTCGGTGTCAGAATGGATGGGGCAACCACAATTACAGAGGATGACAAATTTTTGGCCGTCCGTCCTGATGTGAGCGGCAGCCTGTTTATTTTGAACAAGAAGCTGGAGTTTTATGCCGGACTGAATGGAGGAAAAAAAATGTTGAGATTCGGCGAAATCGTTGAAGAGAATCCTTTCTTTGCTTACATTCATTTTCCCAATCATAGTTTCGACGTTTTCAGGTCGCAGAATGTAAAACTCGGCTTTGAGGGTGGTGTGCGCACCAATATTGCCGAAATCGTTGATTTGCATTTGGGTGTGCGCTATCGCCATACGGAAAATGACCCTTTCTATGTTTTGGAGTATGAGTATGTTGACAACGAATGGGTTGGCAATAAGTTTGCCTTGCTTTACTATGAAACTAAATTGGTGACTGTTATGGCTGACATTCGTGTCAAGATGCGCAACAGCCTCACGGCCGACTTGGGCTTTGCCTACAACAGTTGCAAGCCCACTTTTGAGGAATATGCTTGGTATCGCCCAACCACGGAAGGCAAGTTGAAACTGACTTACACTTTCAACGATGATTTGTCTTTCAATGCCTCCTTCCTCTATCAAGGTGGACGTTATGCACTGGTGCGAGGCGATGATGACACAAATTGGTTAGGTTGGATTCCTGAGAGAATAAAAGATGTCTTCGACCTCAGCCTTGGCGCCGACTATAAGGTAAACGACCAAATCACGGCCTTCGCCTTGCTCGATAATGTGGCGCACCAGAAATACCAGCTGTATTACAACTATCCCGTCACGGGCATCCAGTTCTTCGCCGGGGTGAAGTTGAGATTTTGAAAATGTCTAAAACGCCTCGAAAAGCCCTTCCTCGTCGAAGGGCTTTTCGTTTTCCTGTGTGCGTAAAAATTTCGCCATATTGAAAATTTGCCCATTTTTAGCCTTGTAGAGCCGTTTTGCGCGAAATCCAAATTTTACAACTTTTTTTGACATCGTGCCGAAAAAATCCTTATCTTTGCGCCTTTAATTGAAAAACCCTAATTTTTAGACAATGACTGAAGAAGAAAAAAGAGAATTGGCAAGCGAAGAATATGGTGCTAATAAGATTCAGGTCCTTGAAGGCCTCGAAGCCGTGCGCAAACGTCCGGCCATGTATATCGGCGACGTCCATTTCCGTGGCTTGCATCATTTGGTATATGAGGTGGTCGACAACTCCATCGACGAGGCCATGGCGGGCTATTGCGACATGATTGACGTGCGCATCCTGCCCGGCAACTCCATCAGCGTCCTCGATAACGGTCGTGGTATCCCCACGGGTATGCACCCCAAGGAGCATCGCTCGGCCCTCGAAGTGGTTCTGACCGTGTTGCACGCTGGCGGCAAGTTCGACAAGGGCTCCTACAAGGTCTCCGGTGGTCTGCACGGCGTGGGCGTCAGCTGCGTGAATGCACTTTCAACGCATCTTACCGCTGAGGTCTATCGCGAAGGCCAGATTTTCAAGCAGGAATATGAGTGCGGCAAACCACTTTACGACGTGAAAGTGGTCGGAACGACTGATAAGAACGGCACCCGCATCACCTTTACGCCCGACGGCTCGATTTTCCAGACGACGGAATACGACTACAGCACCCTCGCCAACCGTATGCGCGAGCTGGCTTACCTTAACCATGGCATCACCATCACGCTCACCGACGAGCGCACCCAAGACGAAAACGGCGAATACCGTAGTGAGACCTTCTATTCGGAGAATGGCCTCGTCGACTTCATCGACTACTTGGATGCCAACCGCACCAAGCTCATTCCCGAGCCGATTTACATCACGGGCGAGCGCAACAACGTGCCGGTCGAGATTGCTTTGGAATACAACGACGAGTACAAGGAAAACCTGCACTCGTATGTCAACAATATCAACACCATCGAAGGCGGTACGCACCTGCAAGGCTTCCGCTCGGGTCTGACGCGCTCGTTCAATGCCTACGCAGAGAAGAGCGGCCTGCTTGAGAAGTTGGAAAAACAGAAGGTGAAGATTTCGCCCGATGACTTCCGTGAAGGCTTGACTGCGGTCATTTCGGTGAAGGTGCCGGAACCGCAGTTTGAAGGCCAGACCAAGACCAAGCTCGGCAACGATGAGGTGATGGGTATCGTCAACTCTATCGTGGGCCAGCAGCTTTCCGACTATCTTGAAGAGCATCCCAAGGAGGCCAAGACCATCTTCGACAAGGTGACTTTGGCCGCCCAAGCGCGTCAAGCGGCTCGCAATGCCCGCGAGAAAGTGCAGCGCAAAGGTGCCCTCTCGGGCTTCAGCCTGCCGGGTAAGTTGGCCGACTGCTCCGACCGCGACCCCGCCAAGACGGAGCTTTACCTCGTTGAGGGTGACTCCGCAGGCGGTTCAGCCAAGCAAGGCCGCGACCGTAACTTCCAAGCCATCCTGCCGCTGCGTGGTAAGATCTTGAACGTCGAAAAGGCGATGGAGCACCGCGTGTTCGACAGCGAAGAAATCAAGAACATCTATACCGCCTTGGGTGTGACCATTGGTACCGAAGAGGACAGCAAAGCATTGAATCTCGAGAAGCTGCGTTACCACAAGGTCATCATCATGACTGATGCTGATGTGGACGGTAGCCACATCACCACCCTGATTCTGACCTTCTTCTTCCGCTATATGCGTGAACTTATCGAAAATGGCTATGTGTATTGCGCCACGCCGCCTTTGTACCTCATCAAGCGCGGCACCAAGCCGGTTCGCTATTGCTGGACCGACGAGGAACGCTTTGCGGCCATGGCCGAACTGACTAAGAACGGCACGGTGAGCGGCTACGATGTGCAGCGTTACAAAGGTCTTGGTGAGATGAACCCCGAGCAACTGTGGGAAACCACCATGGATCCCGCCCACCGCACCCTGCGCCAAGTGACCATCGAAAACGCCATGGAGGCCGACCACATCTTCTCCATGCTGATGGGCGACGAAGTGGGCCCGCGCCGCGAGTTCAT
>CAMKAR010000247.1 GCA_946410535.1 uncultured Bacteroidales bacterium | reverse complement strand
TATGCAAACATTCAAAAAAGGGGAGAAGATTGGCAAGTATGTCATCAACTCGTTCATAAAGAAAGGCATTGTGGCTGAGTCATATACGGTGCTCGGCCCCGACGACATGATGTATTTCATGAAGGTGTTTGAACTCCAAAGCATTCCTCATGAGCAGCTTTTTGAAGGTAAGGAAGTCTACGAGATCCAGCTTTGCAAGGAACTGAACACCGACGACAACGCTAATGTGGTGCGCTATGTCGACAACGGTGAGGTGAAGAAAAGCAACGTGGTCTACCATTACCTCGTCACGGAGTTCTACCGTGGTGTGTCGCTCTACGACGCCGTAAGGAACGAAGGCCGTTTCGACCTCGAAGATGCGGTGCAAATCACCCTTTGTGTGTTGAGTGGTCTGTCGTTTATCCATTCCCGTGCGTTGATACACAATGATATACGTCCGTCGAATATCATGCTACAGGAACTGGATGACGGGATGCTGATGCCTACCATCATCGACTTGGGTCATATCTCCTACATGGTCAAAGGTCGTCCAACCTTCGTCGACGAAGACCTGATGCCTTATTTCCGCGCACCTGAGACATTCCGATCGGTCTACACGGTGAAGAGCGATATCTTTTCGACTGGTGCGCTGCTTTACTTCCTGATGTTCGGCAAGTCGCCTTGGGAGGAAATGGATTTGCGGACGCTCAACGGCGACAGGAAGAAGATTGCCGACGCGGTGAAAAAAGCGAGGAAGCAAGACCTCGTTTTGGAAACGGAAGAGGTGAAACTCCCTGATTACATGAAGGCTATCTTGCTGAAAGCCTTGGCGAAGAAGCCTGAGGACCGCTTCGGGTCGGCGGCTGAGTTCGCCCAGGATTTGATGGAGAAGGTGATGCCCGAATTGGCCAAGCAGATGGAGGACGGACAAAATGGCGCGCCTCATGCCGAGACACAGGAACAGGTCAACGACGGTCCCGTCATCACCTTCAAGAAAGGTTCGGGTAGCGGCTTCGACAATGTGACGGGTCGCGACGAGCTGAAGGAACAACTCAGGAAAGAGGTGCTTTTTGCCTTGCATAACCCCGAAAAGGCCAAGCTTTATAAACTGCCGGCCATCAACGGCGTGTTGCTCTATGGCCCTCCAGGATGTGGAAAAAGCCTTGTGCTTGAGAGTTTTGCGGAGGAATTGGGCTTCAATTATTCCATCATCAAAGGTGTGGAGATGGGTCATATCTACCAAGACGGCGTGCTCGACAATCTGCAACGCATCTTCGATGCCGCCGAAATCAAGGCCCCGTTTGTGCTTTGCTTCGATGAGCTTGAGTTTGTCGCCCCCAATCCCAACGGAGAAGGGGAGGAGGGTAACATCACCCCGCAGATTACGGCTTTCTTCGGCATGTTGAACGAATGTTCGAAGAAAGGTATCCTCGTGGTGGCCACCACCAACCGTCCCGACCTTATCGACCAGAACATCATGCGTGTGGGCTGCTTCGACCGCGTGTTTTTCGTGCCGCAGCCCGACTTCGAGGCGCGTAAGGACATCTTCATGGACCATCTGAAAGACCGTCCGTGCGAGGAATTGGATTTCGACGAGTTGGCCAAGATGTCGGACGACTTCAACGCTGGCGACATCACAGAAGCCGTCAACGAGGCCGCCATGACCGCCGCCTACAACGACGTGCCGATTTCGCAAAAGATCCTTGTCGACGTGCTGAAATACAAGAACCCGACCTATTCCACCAAGACGCGCATAGGTTTCAACAAGAAATAGTCATTGTGTTAGTTAAGACATTGGTGTCAAGATACTTGAAGTCAAATGGCATCGTTGCAAAGAAGAGCGATTTAGGCCTGAATTTCACTTACGACGGCTGGAATTTCCTTCTTTGGAACGATGCCGACGACCCGATGTTTTTCCGCCTCACCCTTCCGGGCATTTTTGATGTGACCGACGACAATTTCGCCAAGGCCATCATGGCTTGCAACAACATCAACTGGAACTACAAGGTAGTGAAAGCGGTGCTTTACGACTACGAGGACGGCAAGGAGAAAGGTGCTTCGGTATGGCTCTGCTACGAGCAACGGCTTGATGCTGCCATCGATGTGGAAAGCCTCCTGAATCGCGCCATCCAAAGCTTGCTTGCCGCTTGCGACGCTTTTATGAAAGAGGTGAACGATGAATGATGATTTAAACTTAATATTATGAAAATCAATCTATTGCTTCTATCAATGCTGTTAGTAAACATCGCCATGGGACAATATGCTCCTGTTGGCGACAAAATCAAGACGAAATGGGCTTCCCAGGTGTCTCCTGAAAACGCCCTGCCTGAGTATCCTCGCCCAATGATGGTGCGACCCGAGTGGCAAAACCTCAACGGCTTGTGGCAGTACGCCATCACGCCGAAAGGGGAGAAGGCTCCCGAAAGATACACTGGCGACATCCTTGTGCCGTTCTGCATCGAGTCCTCGCTTTCGGGCGTGCAAAAGGAGGTCGGCCCCGACAATGCCTTGTGGTACCAAAGGACGTTCACCGTGCCTGCCAAATGGAAAACTGGTCGCATCCTGTTGCATTTCGGTGCCGTCGATTGGATGACGGATGTGTGGGTCAATGGCATCAAAGTCGGTTCACACACAGGTGGTTATACGCCTTTCACCTTCGATATAACGCAAGCCCTGCAAGCCAAGCAAAACACGATGGTGGTTCGCGTTTGGGATCCGACCGATGCAAGTTATATCCCTCATGGCAAGCAGGTGCTCAAGCCGCGTGGCATTTTCTACACTTCGGTGACGGGAATCTGGCAAACGGTGTGGCTCGAAAGCGTGCCTGAGGATTACATCCAAAATCTTGTCACAACGCCTGATTTCGACAAGGCCACAGTGAGCGTCGATGTGGATTTCACCAATGCCACTAAGGACGATTTGTATCAGGTGGAGGTCTCTTATGAAGGTCAATTGGTCGCCACGGGTAAGTCCATCAACGGACAGCCTGTGGAGGTGAATATGCCAGAGGATTTCCTCCGCTGGACACCCGACCATCCGTTCCTCTACGACATGAAAGTTAAGGTGTTGCGCAAAGGAAAGGTGATTGACGAGGTGGGCAGTTATTTCGCCATGCGTAGTTTCGGCACGAAGCGCGACGACAACGGCATCGTGCGCCTCACCTTGAACGGCCTCCCGATTTTCCACTTCGGTCCCCTCGACCAGGGCTGGTGGCCCGATGGACTTTACACCGCTCCCACCGACGAGGCTTTGGCCTATGATATCCAGAAAACCAAGGACTTGGGCTTCAATATGATCCGCAAACACGTCAAGGTGGAGCCGGCGCGTTGGTACTATCATTGCGACCGCATCGGGATCATCGTTTGGCAGGACATGCCGAGTGGTGGTCGCAGCCCGCAGTGGCAAACGACGCAGTATTACCAAGGTCCTGAAAGCCTGCGCACCCTCGAATCGGAAGAATGCTATAAAAAGGAATGGACGGAAATCATCAATAGCCTGAAGTCGGTGCCTTGCATCGGTGTTTGGGTGCCGTTCAACGAGGCTTGGGGACAGTTCAAGACGCCCGAAATCGTTGAGATGACGAAGAAACTCGACCCGACGCGCTTGGTTAACCCCGCTTCGGGCGGCAATTTCTACCAATGTGGCGACATCCTCGACCTGCACCACTATCCCGACCCCAAGATGGTGCTTTACGACCCGACTCGCGCTACCGTTCTCGGCGAGTATGGTGGTATCGGACGCAAGGTGGAAGGCCACACTTGGGTGAAAGACCAAGGCTGGGGCTATGTGGAGTTCGACACCGAGGAGAAGGTGACCGACACCTACGTGGAATATGCTGAGATGCTCTATAAGATGGCCTTCCAAGGTTTCTCGGCGGCGGTCTACACGCAGACCACCGACTGCG
>CAMKAR010000246.1 GCA_946410535.1 uncultured Bacteroidales bacterium | reverse complement strand
GAGAATCTGCCTATAGATAAGATTATTGTGTCACCCGCCAACGAGCCTGACAAGGCTGAGGTGGCCGAAGTTGCCGAGTCCATACGCGAGTTAGGCATGCTCACCCCGATTACCGTCAGCCCTGTGGAAGGAGGCTATCGCCTCGTGAAAGGTGCCAAGCGTTTGCGTGCTGCCAGCATGGTCGGCATGACAGAGATTGCAGCCTATGTTCAGGAAGGTGCAGTGGCGGCCGACATTCCCGACATCGATGTTCTACGCATCCGCAGAACCATTGACCGCTGCAAGGACGGTTACCTTGAAATGGCTGATTACAACGAGTTGCTTGATGCCGCCGGCATCAGTCGCAAGAAGAGTGTGGAAGTGAGCAAGAAAGAGGATGCCTTGGCCTTTGCCACTGAGGTGGGTTGCTCGAAAGACGTGCCGTTGGTGATGAAGGTCGTCGGTCCGCTGCACAAGAGCGATGTGGGTGGCGTCACCCTCGGCGTGAAGGACATCGAAACGGTAAGCAAAGAGTTTGACCGCCTTATGGCCATCAAGGACACCTACGCCGTGGAGATGTATCCTATGCTTGAAGGCACGGAAGTCTACATCGGTGCCATGCGCGACCCGAAATTCGGCCATCAGGTATTCTTCGGATTGGGCGGTATCTTCATCGAGGTTCTGAAGGATGTGGAGAATGTGCTGGTGCCCACGAGCAAGGACGAGGTGCTCGAGAAGCTGAAGCATCTGAAAGGCTATAAGATTCTGGAAGGTGTGCGTGGTCAGGCTGGTGTCAATCTTGACATCTACGCCGATCAGGTGGTCCGCGTAAGTGCTTTGGTGCAAGCCGCTCCCGAAATCGCCGAGATGGACCTCAACCCGCTCCTTGGCAACCCGAAGAGCGTGGTGGCCGTGGATGCACGAATCCGTATTGAAAAATAGTTAATAGTTTGCAGTTGTTCAGTTGTTCAGTTAGGCGATTACCCATGACTGAACAACTGCCAACTGCCAACTGAACAACTGACTGAAATGATTACCGAAAAAGCAACCTATTACCTTGTCTATGCCGCGTTGGTCTTGGCCTCCTTCTTGATTGACAATATGTTGCTGAAGAAGACCGACAAGACCAACCGCGTTATCGGCTATGTCTTGAGCCTCATCGTCGACTTGGGCATCTTCGGCTACGGCATCTATCTCTATTTGGCCAAAGGCGAGGACCAGACGGGCTTCGTGTGGGGCGGCGTGCTGTGTGGCATCTGCCTGCTCTGTCTTTTGGGACGCTATTGGCAAAACAAGGAAAACGACAAGAAACGCAAAAGCCATGAAAAAGTCTGACATTATCACTTTGATCGTCGTGGCCGCCGTCATCTGCGGTTTCGCCTTTATTCCGGGCGCGTGGGATTGGTTCAACACGACCACCAAGAACCATGGCCTACTGATGAGTTTCTTCAAGTTCGCCATCCTCGGCACTTTTGGCGAGATGTTGGCCTTGCGTATTCGCGAAGGCGTGTACCTCAAGAAAGGCTTCGGCCTTGTGCCTAAGATGCTCGTTTGGGGCGTGTTGGGTGTGGTCATCGCCTCGGCCATGACCATCTTCAAGACGGGAACGGTCAAGCTGCTCGATGGTGGCTTCCATCTCAACGGCAAGGCCGCCGAGTGGTTTGCTGGCGAGTTGAGTTGGGGCAAGGCCTTCGTCGCGCTCTGCGTCAGTGTGTTGATGAACACGCTGTTTGCACCCGTTTTCATGACCTTCCACAAGATCACTGACATCCACATTGCCGAGACGGGAGGGACGCTGAAAGGCTTCTTTGGCAGCCCACTGAGAATGGGGGAGGCGTTGTCGAAGAAAATCAACTGGGATGTCCAGTATGGCTTCGTGTTTGCCAAGACCATTCCCTTGTTCTGGTATCCTGCACACACGATAACTTTCTTGTTGCCAGGAACACTGCAAGTGCTGTTTGCCGCTTTCCTCGGCGTGGCCTTGGGGGTGATTTTGAGCATCAAGAAGTAGTTAATCACAAAACCTACAAAACAAGCAAAACTTTTGTGGAATGGAAAGTCGCCAACCGGCTCCTTTCCCGACGCATCCTTGCGGATGCTGTTGAACTTAAATGATATATAGGCTTTCATGTCGCCGAATGGCGACGTTGCAAAGGCAGCCCGGTTGGGTGCCTTTGCTCGTTTTTTGGATTGTGTTTTGTAAGTTTTGCCTGTTTTGTGACAAAAAAATCAAAAAAAATCACTTTTCCCCTTGACAGTAACGAAATTTGTTGTACTTTTGCAGCGTACTAATTAACTAATACACTACAACAAAATACGACAACATGATTACAATCAACAACTTAGACTTCGGTTACAAGGCGCAACCCGTCTTCAAGAACATCAGCCTCAGCTTCGAGAAGGGCAACATCTACGGGCTGCTCGGCGAAAATGGAGTGGGGAAGACCTCCCTGCTGAAACTCATCAGCGGCCTGCAAAAGCCCACCGCCGGCACCTGCGAGGTGGACGGCATCGCACCCTTCAACCGCTGGCCCGAAACCCTCCAGAAGATTTTCTTCATCTCAGAGGACTTCGCCATCCCGGAGGGTACACCTATTAATAATATGCGCGAGCTTGGCGTGTTCTACCCCAACTTCGACGAAAGCCTCTTCCTTGAACTCTGCAAGGAGATGGAAGTGGACCCCACGCGCAAATACGCCGAGATGTCGTTTGGCCAGCAGAAGAAATGCCTCATCTCGACCGCCTTGGCCCTCAACACCGATTACCTGCTCCTCGACGAGCCTACCAACGGCCTCGACATCCCCTCGAAGACGCTCTTCCGTCAGGTCATCGCCAAGCACGCCACCGACGAGCGCACCATCATCATCTCCACCCACCAGGTGAAGGACGTGGAGAACCTCATCGACCCCATCATCATCCTCGACCACGACGAAGTGCTGCTCAAGGCCTCGTTCCGCGAAATCACCGACAAGCTCTATTTCGCCTACGGCACCGAGAAGGACGACACCGCCCTCTACAGCGAGATGATGCCCGGCGGCTACGTCAGCGTGACCGGCAACACCGAGGGCTTGGACAGCAAGGTGAGCATCGAGGTGCTCTTCAACACCGTGATGAAAAACAAGGAAACCATCAAACAGATGTTTGGTTGAGAAAGGACTTGGCTATGAATAACTCATTCGATTTCAAACGTTTCGGACAACTGCTGGCCTATGATTGGAAGCGCTATGTCCGCAACTTCGGCATCACGCTATTAGTGTGGGTCAGTATGCCCATCCTACTTTGGGTGGCAAGTCTGGTCTTCGGTTCGGAATTGCCCGTTGAGGTACGTGAGATGCTCATTTTTGGTATTGTTGCCACAACTCTTATGTCTGCACCTTCGCGCATCTATGGCAAAGCCAACTTGTCTCGAGAGGGGGTGGCCTTCGCCATGCTTCCTGCCTCGGGCTTAGAGAAGTTCCTGACGATGTTTATCTATTGTTCGTTGGTCACGCCCTTCCTTGCCTTGTTGGGCGCTTGGATAGTGGACAGCCTCATGACCTTGTTGCCTTTCGGCGGTTTTGAGGAGATTGCCATGAGCGAAGATTTCTTGAGAAAAATCAGTTTCGGCGATTTTGTGATGTTGGTTGTCTCATTAGTCACTGCCGCATGGGCTGAGTCGTCCATCTTTATGTTCGGCAACATGGTTTTCAAACGCCGCAAGGCTGGAAAAACCATTGCTTGGGGAATCCTTATTGTGTTTGTACTCACTTTGTTGCTTCAATTGGCCCACTTCTGGAATGCCTTCGGCATGTGGGTTACCGAAACCAGTGCCCAGTTGGAGACGCGTTTCCTTCCTTGGGTCTACAGTGCCTTCCAGTTGGTCGTCGCCATCGTTTTCTATGTGCTCACTTATCGTAAAATCAAGACTCAAAAATACTGACTATGAACAACACATTCAA
>CAMKAR010000245.1 GCA_946410535.1 uncultured Bacteroidales bacterium | reverse complement strand
TTCCGAAATTCAATTCGGCTTGGGTTTGCGCGTCAGCCACGCCGATATAGTCCTGCGGACGGTAAAGGATGCCTTCGCCGGCCTGTTTACCTGAGATGGGCCAAAGGTAGTTGTCTTGGGCGAAAGCAAAGTTGCCGGCAAGAAGCAGCAGAATGAAAAATTGGAATCTCTTACGCATAGTGAATTGTTTTTGAAATGACGAGGCAAAACTACCACCTTTGTCAAGCAGTTGAAAGGGCGGTCCAAACTATTTTAAGTTTTAAAAATGTAATTTATTGTAAATCTATAAGATACAAAAATACTATTCCAAACTAATTTTCGAGAAAGTCCAAGAACCGTCTATTCCCGATGGAATTAAAATCGAGAAAAACAAAACAAAGCATCACGTCGCAATGGCTAAGTTTCACCTCTCTAACAAGGCTGTTGAGGTCCCATTTTTTTCTTCACCCGACCTCTGATTTTATCCACCATGTTCACCGTGGTGCCGAGGTAATCCGCTTCCTCTTGACGCGAGACTTTAAAATGCGAGAGGATGAAGGATTTCTTTTCGTCCTCATCCAAGTCGGGGTATTTCTGGCAAAGGGTTTCCCAAAGGCCAGGATACTTCGCTTCCACTACGGCGAGCATGGCCTTCCAATGGTCCTTTTCACCAAAAACAGCTTGTTCCACATCATTGAGGAGGTTCGCTCTCTTGCCATTCAGATAGTTGTCCAACAACAACATGATCCGCTGTTCCTTGTCCAAAGCCTCCGAAAGACGGTCGGCATAGTCCTGCTGGATTTGTTCGTGTTCAGCATCTTTTTGCGCCAAGGCTTGGTTCTGTTGCTTGAAGTGGAACAACTCTGCATTGATCTCGGCTTCCCGTTTGCGGTTTCTTGCCAGTCGGATTTGGGAAATCAAGAAGGCCAACAAAACCAAGGCCGCGACAACGCTAATCAAGATGATCCAACGCTGTTTGGCAATGATCTTCTGGTTCATCTCGTTTTGCAGCACCTCATAGTCGTATTTCCGCTGAATACCATACAAGTTGTCTTTCTCGTCTTTTAGATTATGCCTCGCATAGCCTCTTGTGAACCTCTCATAATATTGCAAAGCCAGTTTGTAATCACCGCGTTCCTCGGCAAATCTCGAGAATTCCCAATAGTCAAAATAATGTTCATCGTTTTCAACGGTATCCAACGCCCCCCACATCGCTTCCAACTGACCCCAAAAATAGGTGGCAGAGTCCATGTTTCCCACTTCCTCATATACCGTTCCCATACTGCGATAATAATAGGCTTTCTTCTCATCGGTATCCAGCCCCGTAATTGCCTTATACTTCCAAAGATACTTCACGGCCTTGTCATAGTCACCGCGTTCGAAATTCAAGACATAGTAATTCGTCAGGACCGCCAACCAAACACCTTGATCTTGGCCTTTCTCGGCATAGGCAAGTCCTTGATCCATGCACATCTCAGCGCTGTCATACTCCTGGAATGCGGTGTAGGCAGAACCCATCAGGTTCCACAACTTGGCGCGCTCATCGTAATGCGTCCCGAAGCCTTCATCGGCAGCCTTCAGCCGCCCAATGTATTCATCCTTTGTCTCGCCTTTGCGATACAGCATTTCGCCAATCTGGTAACGGGCACGCGATGTCGTGAGTGAGTCGCATGCCAACAAGCCGTAATGTTCCGCATTTTTGAAGGCTTCCAAGGCCAGAGCCTCGTCGTCGGATTCCAAATAGGCATAACCCTCATCCAGCGACTGTCGTGCCTGGTCAAGCTGTTGCTTCGGACCGGGTTTGCAGGCAGTCAATGCCGCAAGAAGGAGAGCCAAAAACAGATGGTGCATTTTCATAACGCAAAAATATAAAACACCTCTTAATTCTAAATTCCAAATTCTTAATTATTTCGTACTTTTGCACCCAAATTCACATATAGTATTCACCATGATCACTTTAGACCAACAAAAAGAATTATGTAAGAGGGTTGAGGCCTTGAGGAGGTATCTTTGACGTGGACCGTCGTACTATGGAGGCCCAAGAATTAGATGAAAAGACCCAAGATCCGCAATTTTGGAGCGACCCGAAAGCCGCCGAGACAACCATGAAGAAGGTGCGCGAGGTGAAAGGCTGGCTCACAGGCTACAAGAAAGCTGAAGATGCCTACAACGACCTGGCGGTGCTGTTTGATTTCGCCAAGGAAGGCGAAGCCACCGAAGAAGAGGTGGATGCACAATACGCCGAAGCCTTGAAGATTGTGGAAGACCTGGAATTCAAGAACATGCTTCAGGAAGAAGCCGACCCGATGAGCGCCGTGCTGAAGATCAACGCCGGCGCAGGCGGCACCGAGGCCCAGGACTGGGCGCAGATGCTGATGCGCATGTATATGCGTTACGCCGAGAACCACAAGTACAAGCTCACTATTTCCAACTTACTCGAAGCTGAGGATGCCGGCATCAAACAGGTGACGATGAAACTCGAAGGCGACTATGCCTATGGCTACCTGAAAGGCGAGAACGGCGTACACCGTCTGGTGCGCGTGAGTCCTTACAACGCCCAAGGCAAACGCATGACCTCGTTCGCTTCCGTGTTCGTCACTCCGCTCATCGACGACACCATCGAGATTGTAGTGGAGCAGTCGAGGCTGTCGTGGGACACCTTCCGCAGCGGCGGTGCCGGCGGACAGAACGTCAACAAGGTGGAGTCGGGCGTGCGTCTGCGCTACCAATACAAAGACCCCTACACGGGCGAGGAAGAGGAAATCCTCATTGAAAACACCGAAACTCGCGACCAACCCAAGAACAAAGAGAACGCCTTGCGCCTCTTGAAGTCGCAACTCTACGACCGTGAGATGCGCCACCGCATGGAGGAGCAGAACAAGATCGAGGCCGGCAAACTGAAGATCGAATGGGGTTCGCAGATTCGCAGCTACGTGTTCGACGACCGTCGTGTGAAGGACCACCGCACCAACTATCAGACCTCGGATGTACAAGGCGTGATGGATGGTAACATCGATGCGTTCCTGAAAGCATATTTAATGGAGTTTGGTGGGAAGAAATAAAGTGGAAAACGGAAAGTGGAAAGTGGAAAGTTAAATAAAAATTAACGATGATAACATTTTTTATTGCGTTGGCTGTATTGGTTTTAGGCTACCTTGTTTATGGCAAGGTCGTGGAGAAGCTCTTTGGAGCCGATCCGAATAGGCCTACACCTGCTACGACCATGGCTGACGGCGTGGACTATGTGCCGATGAAGCCTTGGCGGATCTTCTTGATCCAGTTTTTGAACATCGCCGGCGTGGGTCCCATCATCGGGGCCATCATGGGGGCGCAGTTCGGCACGGCCTCTTTCCTATGGATTGTGCTGGGCAGCATCTTCGCCGGTGCCGTCCACGACTATCTGGCGGGTATGATCTCCTTGCGCGACAAGGGGGCCAGTCTGCCTGAGATCCACGGCACTTACCTCGGCAATGGCGCCAAGCAGATCATGCGTGGCTTCACCGTCATCCTGATGATTCTGGTCGGCGTGGTCTTCGTCAACACCCCTGCCACCTTGCTCAACGCCCATTTCACTCAAGGTTGGAATCCCTATATCTGGATCATCATTATCTTGGCTTATTACTTGATTGCCACATTGTTACCCATCGACAAGCTCATCGGCAAGATCTACCCCATCTTCGGTATTTTGCTGTTGGGTATGGCTGTGGCCATCTTCGTAGCCTTCCTCATCTATAAACCGGAAATCCCTGAGTTGTGGAGCGGTTTGCAGAACCGTCATCCCGATGCGCCCAACAACCCCATCTTCCCGATGATGTTCATCTCGATTGCCTGTGGTGCCATCTCGGGTTTCCACGCCACACAGTCGCCTTTGATGGCCCGCTGCATGATCAATGAAAAACAAGGCCGTCCGATTTTCTACGGCGCCATGATTACCGAAGGTGTCGTCGCCTTGAT
>CAMKAR010000244.1 GCA_946410535.1 uncultured Bacteroidales bacterium | reverse complement strand
GTCGAGGCAGGTCTGGCATTGGTCGGGCTTGTCGCTCACGCAGGCCTTGTCGGGGTAGATGAGGTAGTTTTCGCGGAACTCGTTGGGCGTGAGGTTGGGCATGATCACGTTGGCGCCCGCCGCGATGGCCTTTTCGCGCCCTTGCGGGTCGACGGTTTGGTTGGCCGTGGCCGCCACCATGTTGATTTCGGGCATCATCAGGCGTAGCGTGGCAATCATTTTCAGGGTCAGTTCCATGCGTTTTTCGGGGGACGGAATCTGGTCTCTGTATTGCCAAAGCGGTGTGTCGGGGTGCGGGATGAATGGCCCCATGCCGACCATGGCTACATCTTTCTTTTTGAAAAACAGCAGATCGTCGGCGAGGTCATCCAAGGTCTGGAAGGGGAGACCCACCATCACGCCAGTGCCGGTTTGGTAGCCGATTTTCAGCAGACTGTCGATGCAGGCCAAACGTTGATTGAAGTCGTGTTTCGCGTCGCGCGGGTGAATCTTATAATAAAGGTCTTCATTTGAAGCCTCGATGCGGAGCAGGTAACGATGCGCGCCCGCCTCAAACCAACGGCGGTAGGTCTCCTCGGTCTGCTCGCCCAAGGAGAGCGTGATGCCGAGGCTGCCGTTGTCGATCTTCTTGATTTCCTTGACCAAATGGGTGATTTTGTCGACAAAAGCGGCATCGCTACGCTCGCCGCTTTGCAGCGCCACCGAGCCGTAGCCCAACTCATGCGCCAGCTTCGCACATTCGATGACTTCCTCGTCGCTGAGCGTGTAACGTTCGAAGTTCGGGTTCTTGCTGCGCACGCCGCAATAGAGGCAGTATTTGGTGCAAACGTTGCTGTATTCAATCAATCCGCGCAGGTGGACGAAGTTGTCCAAATGCGCCAGCTTCACTTGCAAAGCCTTGTCGAACAACAGCTTCTTGTCGTCGCCTTCGGCAGCCAGAAGGGCCTTGATTTCCTCATGCGTCAAGGTTCCTGAGCTTGTCGAAGGACCGATTCTATTTAGTATTTCAGTGATGGACATCTTCATAAAATTTGCGGCAAAAGTATGAAATTAATTGCACCCTGCTAATAAAAATAATTCGACATTTTGCGAATTTATCAAAATAATGAGTATCTTTGCGGCATGAAAGTCACATTTGAACAGACATATTTCGATTCGGGTCAACGACAAGTACAGAATTGAGTTCCTTGTGAATACCGAGGAAGAGCCACTTGTGACTTTTTGCAACATTTTGGAATTGTCAAACCATTATAAATGAGAATAATATGATTACAAAACAAAATGTGGATCCTCAAATGGTTGCCAACAACATGATGCCATCGGAACCTGTGCATCCCGGGTCATTGTTGAAGGAAGAGATTGAATATCGCGGAATTACCCAGAAGCAATTAGCGCAGCAAATGGGTGTTTCCTATTCCGTTTTGAATGAAATTCTCAATGGAAAGAGACCCGTTTCCATAGAATATGCCTTGTATCTAGAGGCCGTGTTAGGCATCGATGCGCAATTATGGATTCAGATGCAGGCGGACTATAACCTCCAAGTGGCAAAAAGCGACAGGAAAATCAAACGTCACATCCTTGAAATCAGGAAAATTGCTGCGGCGTTTTGATAATAGAGAAATGATTATATTTGCAGGTTGAAAGCAAACAATATAAGTTGAACCTAAATAATTGATTAAAAAGGAAAATAACACACTAAACATATTATTATCAGATAGCACTTGTTGTTGTCCTTGAACACCAAATTTTCCACTAGTTCCCGTTTTGCGGGGCAACATTCCAAGGACAAGTTGACAAATGCCGTACATGGTACGGCGGGGAATACTTGTTAGGAATGTGGGCGTGGAAACCCGGACTTCAAGCAAGGAAATGATTCCATGCTTTTTGTTGTATCAAACAGAAGTATAAACCTCAAAATAACAAGGGTATGAAAGCATTGAAATGTGAAATGTGCGGTAGCAACGATGTTGTGAAGCAAGATGGATTGTATGTCTGTCAAAATTGTGGAACAAAGTACACGGTTGAAGAAGCACGAAAAATGATAATTGAAGGGACGGTTAATGTTCAAGGAACAGTTAAAATCGATACATCGGATGAGTTGAATAATCTATATGAAATAGCTCGAAGGGCGAGAGATACAGAAAATAGTGAAAATGCTCTGAAATACTATGACATGATTCTGATGAAAGATCCGAATAGTTGGGAAGCCAATTACTATGTGGATTATTATAAACTAATGAATTGCAGAACCGTACAGTTATGGCCAGCCGCTAGGAAAATGGTTAATTGTCAAGAATCTGTGCTTAATTTGATAAAATCTAGATTAAAAAAACCAATAGACCAAAAGGAGGCCATTGATGAGATATTTGAGAGGAACAAAAAGATAGAATCTTTGTTTTTCAATTCAGCAAGAGTACCGCAATTTAAGCATGTCAATACTAAAGTGTATTCGGAAATGCTCTATACTTTTGGTGACTGTATTATTAGATTATTTGGGACAGACTATGCGAATTATGCAGTTGAAAGTTGGAAGTTGGGAAATGAAATGTATAACGAACTTGCCAAAAACCTTGATTCTTCTAAAGATATTGAAAATAGTTTGTTGATTATTAACAAGTATGGAGAGAAGATTCAAGCATATGACTCTTCATATATAATTCCAAAATATTTAAAAAAAGTTCTTCTGGTTGCTATGTCGCCACCGCAGTTTATGATTCGTACAACTGCCCAGAAGTATGGACGCTCCGCCGTTTCCGCGACAACACGTTGGATGAAACTTGGTATGGCAGAGCATTCATCAAAACCTACTATGCCATCAGCCCAACTTTGGTGAAATGGTTTGGCGAAACTTCATGGTTTAAGAGGTTTTGGCGCAGGCCATTAGATAAATTGGTGGCTTCGCTTAGAAGCAAAGGCGTGGAAGATTCGCCTTATCAAGACAAGTATTAGTCTGCGTGTGGCTTTGTAGGGCTGTCACATCGTGGCAGCCGCAGCGATAAAACGATGCTGCGGCTGCCGTGGTACGACAGCCCTACAATCCTCGGCCTTAGGGTCGGGGATTTTTGTTTCAGGGTGTCTTGCGTTTTTTCTTTTTCCGTACAGATTTACGATTGAATCGAAAATATGTACGCGTTGAAATGCTCACACTAAAAAGGCCTATATTTTACCACGAACGCCCAAAAACATGCCTTCATGGTAAAAAATATAGCATAATTTACCACGAACACCCAAAAATATGCCTTCGTGGTAAATTATAACGTGTTTGGTTTCTGCTACTCAGTGGCTGCCCTGGTAGGACAGCCCTACATCCCTCATTTCTTTGGGACATTTGCAATTCAAAGAAATTCCGTATCTTTGCGCCCAAATTGAAAACGACAAATTTATTTTTATGACTAAAGCATTGAAAATCGTGGTGCTTGCCAAGCAAGTGCCTGATACGAGAAATGTGGGCAAGGACGCCATGACGCCGGAAGGCACCGTCAACCGCGCCGCGCTGCCCGCAATCTTCAATCCTGAAGACCTGAATGCGCTCGAACAGGCCCTGCGCCTCAAGGAGCAAAACCCAGGCAGCACCGTCGGCGTGCTCACCATGGGCCCGCCCCGCGCCGGCGAAATCATCCGCCAAGGCCTCTTCCGTGGCGCCGACACGGGCTGGCTGCTCACCGACCGCCTCTTTGCAGGCGCCGACACGTTAGCCACCTCCTACGCCCTCGCCACTGCCATCAAGAAGATCGGTGACGTCGACATCGTCATTGGCGGTCGTCAGGCCATCGACGGCGACACTGCCCAAGTGGGTCCGCAAGTGGCCCAGAAACTTGGTCTCAACCAAGTGACCTACGCCGAGGAAATCCTCAAGATCGAAAACAATATCGCCACCATTCGCCGCCATATCGACGGTGGCGTGGAGACCGTGGAAGTGCCGCTGCCTTGCGTGA
>CAMKAR010000243.1 GCA_946410535.1 uncultured Bacteroidales bacterium | reverse complement strand
GGTTTCTCCTTGAGGCGTTCTGCCACCTTCATGCCGAGGATGGCGTGCGGCAGCTCTTCCTCGTTCTCGGCCACTTTACCGATGTCGTGCAACAAGCCGGCACGTTTGGCTGCCTTCACGTTGAGGCCCAATTCGGCAGCCATGGTGGCGCAGAGCTTGGCAGTCTCTACAGAGTGTTGCAACAGGTTCTGGCCATAGCTGGTGCGGTATTTCATGCGACCAATCATCTTGATCAATTCGGGGTTGAGGTTGTGGACACCGAGGTCGATGCAGGTACGTTTGCCGGTTTCCATAATCTCTTGGTCCACTTGCTTTTCCACCTTGTGCACCACTTCTTCGATGCGGGCGGGGTGGATGCGTCCGTCGGTGACGAGCTTCTGCAACGAGAGGCGGGCGATTTCGCGGCGGATGGGGTCGAAGCCGGAGATGAGGATGGCATCAGGGCTGTCGTCGATGATGATTTCGACGCCCGTGAGCGATTCGAGGGTGCGGATGTTGCGGCCTTCGCGACCGATGATGCGACCCTTAATCTCATCGTTTTCGATATTGAACACGCTGACGGTGTTCTCGATGGCCGTCTCCGAAGCGGTGCGTTGGATGGTCTCAAGGACGATTTTCTTAGCCGTCTGGGCCGCGCTCATCTTGGCCTCTTCCGTGACTTCCTTCACGTAGACCATGGCATCGGCCTGGGCTTCTTCCTTGATGAGTTCGACCAATTGGTCCTTGGCTTCCTTGGCCGAGAGTCCCGATATGGTTTCGAGTTTCTGGGTCTCTTCCTTGTAGATGCGGTCGAGGTCGGCCTTTTTCTTGTCGAACACCTCGATTTGGTTTTCAAGTTTCTGTTGGGCGGCCTGCACCTCTTTCGACTTGCGCTGTGCATCTTCCATCTTCTTGTTGGCATCTTGCTTCAGCTGGTTGATGCGGTTTTCGGCGGTAGCCAGTTCGCGCTTGCGGTCCTCGCAGGCTTTCTCGTGTTCGTCTTTCAGCTGGAGGAACTTCTCCTTGGCTTGCAGGATGCGTTCCTTCTTGATGACCTCGGCCTTTTCCTTGGCCTCTTCGAGCAGGGCTTGCTCTTCTTTGGTGACGGCTTTCTTGAGGATGGTGGACGTGATAAGGTAGCCAACCGCAAAGCCCACGACCAAGGCTGCTGCGGCGATGATAATCCAAGTAGTGCTTGAGATACTGAGTAATAACATTTTAAACTCTGTTTTTACCCGAAAAATGAGGAGGAAACAAAAAGAAACTGCCCACTCGTGGGATGTGTGTAAACCCCAATACGATACGCTTATGGCCACCGCGGTGCGCAAACTTCCACTGGCACCTAGGTGCTTCCCCGAAGGGAATGAGGCCCGTTTTTGCAGAGCGCGAGTAGACCGGTTGATGTGTTAGATTCTGTTGAGTTTACCAATGCGCTGAGCAGGCAGTTCCAGATCTTCAAAGAACGTTGCCACGGAAACCGTGGTTATGATTGATTGCCCAACAAGGTGTTGAGGTCCTGAAGTTTGCGTTCCAGATCCTGATTGCGATAAGTCAAATCAGCGTCCATCTTGACCACCGAGGTGGCAAACTGCAAGGCAGTCATCGAAAGCAGGTCCTGAACGTCTTTGTAGGCATAATGCTTCGAGTAGTATTTCACCCTCTCATTGATGAGGTTGCCGGCCTTGCGGACTTTTTCTTCGTCAGCGCGGGCCACCGAGAGCCGGTAGGGCCTATCCAACAGACTGATATTGATGGTTATTTCGTCCATTTCGCTGACTTTCAAATATCTGAGTTATTCCTTACTGTTCAAAATCGAAACGCATCGGTCAATCTCTTTCACCAACTCCTTGATGAGTCGTCTTCCTTCTTCTAATTCTCCCTCGTTGTCGAGTGCGTTAACAATTGTACATTTATTTATTTTGTCTTGCAACTCCATCGCCGACCTTCGCAGCGCCAGATTTTCCTTGTCCAACGCTTCGTTTTGCTCGGCAAGCCGCTTGTTCTCAATGGCCAACTGGTTTCTTTCATCAAGCAATTTCCGCAATTTCACTTCGATTTCGGATACTATGATGCTCAAGTCGGCCATGTCGCAATCGGGTCTTGGAATTGTGGCACAAAAATACGGATTTATATCTTACTTCGGTCATTTTCGGAAAAAAATTTTCCACGTTTTGCCGAACATTGCGGAAAAAGCCCTACTTTTAGCGCATTAAAAACGCCATTCGCAATGAAAACAAAACTCACCCTTATGATTATCATGACCGCGATCCTCGCGTCCTGCTCGCAAAAAGAGACGACGATTACCTTGCTGGAAACCACTGACACTCACGGACGTTACGACGAGTTTGCCAACGATGCCCTCGTCATCAAGCAGATGAAAACAGAGTTGGGCGACCGCCTGATTCTCCTCGACAATGGCGACGACCTGCAAGGCACCGTGTTCCAATATTGCTCCAACCAAGACCCAGAGCATCCCAATTTGGTTTCGGAAGTGCTCAACTATCTCGACTACGATGCGGTATGCGTTGGCAATCACGACATTGAGGCTGGCCGCAAGGTGTTAGACCGCGTCTATTCAGAGACGAAGATGCCCGTTTTGGCTGCCAACATCATCGACGAAACGACGGGCGAGCCTTATTTTACACCTTATGTTATTATAGAGCGCGAAGGCTACAAGGTCGCCGTGCTCGGACTGCTCACGCCCTACGTCGTCACCTGGGTGCCCGACCGCCTGCGCCTCGGCCTGCGCTTCGAGCAATTGGAAGCCGCCGCCGCGAAATGGGTGAAAATCATCCAAGAGAAAGAACACCCCGACCTGATGGTGGGCCTTTTCCATTCGGGCTTTGAGCCGCAGGTGCAGAACCTGCCCGAAGACCATCCTTTGGGGCGCGAAAACGCCACAAAATGGGTGGCCGAAAACGTGCCGGGCTTCGACATCATCTTATACGGCCACGACCACCGCGCCCGTGCCGAAAAACTGACTTGCACCGACGGCAATCCCGTCTACGTGCTCAACTCGGGCAACCGCGCCCAAGGTCTGGCCAAGGCCGAAGTGACATTGAAAAAAGGGCAAAAGCCGAAAATCAGCGTCGAATTGATGCCCACCGACGGCGAAGCCATAGACCCCGATTTCGCCAACATGGTGCAGCCTTACATCGACCGCGCCGAGGCTTATCAGCGGCGCGAGGTGGCCGAACTGCCCGTCAGCATCAGCAGCGACGACGTCTTCAATGGGCCGTGCCTCTGGGTCGACGAAATCCACCGCTGCCAGATGGAGACCGTCGAGGCGGAAGGCATCCATGCCGACATCTCGGTGGCAGCCCCGCTCAGCAGCGGCAAGACCATCGAAGCGGGGACACTGACCGTCAGCGACTTCTTCACCTGGTATCCCTTCGAGAACTCGCTGGCAGTCATGGCCTTGACGGGCAAGGAAGTGAAAGATTTCCTCGAATACGCCTACGAGATGAAAAGCCCCATCTACAACTTCGACTGCGCTGCGGGCATCATTTACGAAGTGACCGACAAAAAAACCATGGGCGAGCGCATCCATATCCTCAGCATGGCCGACGGCACGCCTTTTGAAATGGAAAAGACCTATAACGTGGTGATGAACTCCTACCGCTCGATGGGCGGCGGCAACCACCTCATCAACGGCATCGGCTGGGCACAAGAGGACATCAAGAACCACGTCGTCTGGCAAAGCGACCGCGACCTGCGATCCATCTTCATCGACTGGGCCACGAAGAAAGGCACACTCGACAGTGAACCTCTGAACCATTGGAGAATTAAATAACCCGCATCGCGTCACTGCGAGGCACGAAGCAGTCCAAGAAGCGAGATGAATCACTGGATTGCTTCGCTTCGCTCGCAATGACGCAAAGCGACGACAAGACAAAACAACTATGCGCGAAGAATTCCTATACTACATTTGGGAGAACCGCCTGACCGACAAGGACTTGAAG
>CAMKAR010000242.1 GCA_946410535.1 uncultured Bacteroidales bacterium | reverse complement strand
AACGTGAACGGCATCCGCGCGGCCATCAACAAGGGCCTGCTGCAATGGATCAACGACTACCAACCCGACGTGCTCTGCTTCCAGGAGCTGAAAGCCACACCCGACCAGATTCCCTTGATGGACTTCGAGATGATGGGCTACCACCACTATTGGTTCCCGGCACAAAAGAAAGGCTACAGCGGTGTGGGCCTCATCACGAAACGCGAGCCCGACAACGTGGTCTACGGCATGAACGAACCTTTGTACGACAACGAAGGCCGCTTTCTCCGCGCCGACTTCGGCGACCTCTCGGTGGTGAGCGTCTACCACCCCTCGGGCACCACGGGCGACGAACGCCAAGCCTTCAAGATGGTGTGGCTCGACTTCTTCCGCCGTTATGTCAATGAATTACGGAAAGAGCGTCCGCAATTGGTGCTTTCGGGCGACTACAACATCTGCCACGAGGACATCGACATCAACAACCCGCGAAAGCACGACACCTCGTCGGGCTTCCTGCCCAAGGAACGCCAATGGATGACCGACTTCCTCAGCGATGGCTACATCGACTCGTTCCGCCACTTGGTGAAGGAGCCCAACCGCTACAGCTGGTGGAGCTTCCGTGCCGGTGCTCGGCAGAAGAACCTCGGCTGGCGCATCGACTATCACATGGTGACCGACAACCTGCGCGACCGCATCGCCGCCGTCGACATCCTGCCCGAGGTGATGCAGAGCGATCACTGTCCTATCGTTTTGGATTTGAAATAATCGTTGGCTTTCTATGTCATTCCAATCAGGGGATTGTGCGACTGGAATCTATAGAAAGCAAAACGATTTGCATAAACTTTGTCTTCATTTCAGAAAAAGTTGTACCTTTGCAGCGAAATTCCATTTCCGATGGCCTTATAGTTCAAGGGATAGAACGGAAGTTTCCTAAACTTTAAATCTAGGTTCGAGTCCTAGTGGGGCTACAAAACAACCGCCATAACAAACAAAACATCAATAAGTTATGGTGGTTTTGTTTTTGTATGACCCAAAACCTGCAACTTCATCCCACGCATCCGAATTTGGTTCATGATTGAAAATATCCCGCCAAAAGGCAGAAGTCTCTCAGATTTTATGCTTACCTTTGCCATGTCATTGATGGATCTAAATCATAAAATAGCGATGTCTTTCCTCGAACTGTTTTTAATCGCTTTGGGCGTATCGATGGACGCCTTTTCGGTGTCGGTCTGCAAGGGCTTGACCACCAAGCGTTTCTCGTTGAAGATGGCGCTGACGTGTGGCTTGTGGTTCGGCGGTTTTCAGGCTTTGATGCCCATTATAGGCTACTTCTTAGGCTCACAGTTCGCTTATTACGTCGAATCCGTCGACCATTGGATCGCCTTCGGATTGCTCTTTCTGATTGGCACCAACATGATTCGCGAGGCGCTTTCGAAAAAAGAGGGAGCGGCAATGGACAACTCGCTCGGTTTCAAGACGATGTTCCTACTGGCTGTCGCCACCAGCATAGATGCCTTGGCGGTGGGTGTTTCGTTTGCCTGCATTCAGGTCGAGTTGTGGTCGTCGGTGGCGCTCATCGGGCTGACGACGTTCGTTTTCTCCATCGTAGGTGTGAAAATCGGCAATGTCTTTGGAACGAAATTCAAGAAGAATGCCGAAGTGTTTGGTGGTATTATCTTGATTCTCATCGGATTGAAGATTCTTTTGGAGCATTTGGGTGTGCTTGCCTTTTGAAGGGAAACAAAAAACTCGGCAAAATTTTGCACACCATATTGAAAAAATGTGTAATTTTGCAGCGCAAAACGGTTCGGGATGTAGCGCAGCCCGGTCGTTCGGGACGAAGAGGCCGCAAGTTCGAATCTTGTCATCCCGACTTTGTCAATGCCAGCTTGATTTTTTCAGGCTGGCTTTTTCGTAAAGAAAGCATAATGAAACCACACATTGAAATCATGGCTCCAGTGGGTTCCTATGAGGCCCTCGCAGCCGCCATACAAGCCGGTGCCGGAAGCGTCTATTTCGGCATCGGCAAACTCAACATGCGCTCGCGCTCGGCCAAAAACTTCACCCTTGATGACCTGCGCCAATTGGCTGAGACCTGTGCCGAGAACAACGTAAAGAGCTATGTCACAGTCAACACGGTGATTTACGACGAGGAAATGGACGAGATGCACCAATTGCTGGATGCCATCAAGGCCAACGGCATTTCGGCCATCATCGCCTCCGACCAAAGCGTGATCCAGTATGCCCGCCAAATCGGAGTCGAGGTTCACATGTCGACGCAATGCAACATCACCAACCTTGAAGCCGTGCGCTATTATTCGCAGTTCGCCGACGTGATGGTGACGGCTCGCGAGCTGAACATCGACCAAGTGAGATACATCACCGAACAGATTGAGAAACAGCAAATCCGTGGTCCTCACGGCGACTTGGTGCGCATTGAGGTGTTCTGCCACGGCGCGTTGTGCATGGCCATTTCGGGCAAGTGCAACCTGAGCCAGGATTTGTTCAACTCGTCGTCGAACCGGGGCGCTTGCCTGCAACTGTGCCGTCGTGGTTACGATGTGCGCGAGCGCGAGGAAGGCTATGAGTTGATGCTTGACAATGAATACATTATGTCACCCAAAGACCTTTGCACGTTGCCTTTTTTGGACAAGGTGTTGAATGCAGGTGTGGAAGTGCTGAAAATCGAAGGGCGCGGTCGCTCGCCGGAATACACCAAACTTACGGTTTCGGTCTACAGCGAGGCGGTGAAAGCCATTCAGGAGGGCACCTTCACGCAAGAGAAAATCGACGTTTGGATGGAACGGTTGAAGAGCGTCTACAACCGTGGTTTCTGGGACGGCTATTATTTAGGTCGTCGCACGTTTGAATGGTCGAAACAATATGGCTCTCATGCCACCAAGACCAAGGAATATATCGGGCTTATCACCAACTATTACAGTAAGTTAGGAGTGGCTGAAATCCGAATGGACAGCGACGCGCTTCAGCTCGGTGACAACATTATGATCATCGGCCCGACCACGGGCGTTTATGAGGACACGCTCTCCGAAATCCGCGTGGATTTGAGACAAGTCGAGCAGACCGTGAAAGGCGAGTATTGTTCTATCCCCGTGAAGTCGTTGGTGCGGCGCGGCGACAAGGTTTATAAGGTGGTTTCCACTTTGTAGGGACGCATCGAATGCGTCCAGATAACATTTGGTTTGCATTTTCTGGGATTGAAATCGCCCGATGAATTCTGGTCGCCCTTTGACTTCGTCGAATCTTCGATTTCAGGGCTTTGTTTCGGCGGATTTGCAATCCGCCGAACCTGATTAGGGGATTTGCAATCCCCTGAAGTCATTTTTCTCTCACCCGTTTTCCGCTCAAATGCTCAATCGTCAATTCGAGCACGAAAGCACGAGGCCCGTTTTTCAGCATGTCGTCTTCCAAATCGTAGCCTTCGGGGAAGTATTTCGCGCCCAAAAGCAGTAGTTTGGCATCGGCCAAGGCAGGGTCGTCGACGATGCGGATGCGCCCGAAGCAGATGACGCTCTCGAAGTGGTACCACCAGTCGTCAGGTTCTTTTCGACCTTCGCTTAGCACGCAGAACGAAGCCTTGTCGTGCCTCTGGATGGCATCGATCTTATGACCCTCCCTGGCGCAGTGGAAATAGATTTTGTCGCCGTCGAGGACGAAATCCAAGGGCACGGCGTAAGGATAGTCATGGTCGCCGAGGAGGGCAAGCACGCCGCGAGGAGCGGTTTTTAGCAGTTCAAGGCATTCTGTTTCAATTATTTGCTGCTTGAAGCGGCGCATGGGGCGAAAAGTGTTGTTGTCGTTCATCGTATGCTGTTTTGATGCGCGAAAATACAAAAAATGACTACCTTTGCGCCATTATTCGATATAGAATCAAAAATCTTATGCAAAACTTCAATCTACATACCCACAGCGTTTACAGCGACGGCAAGTCGCAGCCCCGCGAA
>CAMKAR010000241.1 GCA_946410535.1 uncultured Bacteroidales bacterium | reverse complement strand
CGACAAGGACGCCTTTAACTACTTCAAGAGTTCGGGCGATTTGTTCAACCCCGAATTAGCCGTCTCGTTCCGCAAAAACTGCCTGCAGGAATGCGGCAACGACGAAGGCATGGTGCAATACCGCAAGTTCCGTGGCCAAGACCCTGACTACGAGCCTTATCTGAAAGCCAGAGGCCTGAAATAAAGTCCCAAAGGGACGACAGCTCAATAGGCAGGCGGTGTAAACCCCTGCCGACAAAAAAAACGACAGGCGGTGTAAACCCCTGCCGACAAAAAACGACAGGCGGTGTAAACCCCTGCCGACAAAAAAAACGGCAGGCGGTGTATCCCCCTGCCGATAATACCAAAGACACAAGAAAATGAAGCGTTTATTAGCATTATTGATCATTACAGCGTTCGTTTTAAGCGCACAAGCCCAAGACAACAAGAAGACCATCAACATCAAGGCACCACGGCCCAAAGTGGGCGTGGTGCTTGGTGGTGGCGGTGCCAAAGGCGCAGCCCACATCGGCGTGTTGAAATACCTTGAAGAAGTCGGCATCCCCATCGACTACGTGGCAGGCACCAGCATGGGATCCATCATCGGCGGCCTCTATGCCATGGGCTACTCGCCCGACGAGTTGGCCCAACTCATCGCCGACATGGACTGGGGCCAATATGTCGGCAACAGCCTCGACCGCAGTGCCATGTCGGAAGAGGTCAGGCAACGCAACAGCACCCTCCTGGTCAACATCCCCTTCAGTTTCAAAGGCCTGTTGGGCAAGAAGGACAACAATTTGGTGAGCTTCATGCCCAGCGCCTATGTCAACAACACATCGCTCATCAACCTGTTCAACAACCTTTGTGTTGGCTACCAGAAAGAGATGGATTTCAACGACTTGCCCATCCCGTTCGCTTGCGTAGCCACCGACATCCGCACGGGCGATGAAATCGACATCCGTCATGGCAGCGTTCCCACCGCCATGCGAGCCAGCATGGCCATTCCAGGTGTGTTCGCCCCTGTCAGGATGGACGGCCACCTCCTCGTCGACGGCGGCTTGGTCAACAACTTTCCCGCCGACGTGCTGAAAGAAATGGGAGCCGATATCATCATCGGTGTCGACGTCAGCGACCGCGACAGCATCTCACCCGAATCAGGCGTATCGGTGTTGGAAGTCCTCAACGGCTTGGTCGACAACGCCGTTAGCTCGAAGAAAACTGATAACCAGAAACTTTGCGACATCTATCTGGCACCCGACATCACTGGCTACGGCACCTTGAGCTTCACCCACGATGCCATCGATACGCTCGTCAACCGTGGCTACCAAAAGGCTAAGGAATACGACGAGCCGCTGAAGAAGATCAAGCGCCATCTCGAAGCCGTCAACGGCAAAGCCTTGGAGAAGCGACTCCATGCCACAAAAGCCAAGAACCTTGCCAACGAGCCGCTCTACATCAGTTCCATCATCCTCAACCAAAGCGGCGACCCCATGCAGACCGAATGGCTCTACCGCAAAGGCAAGCTCAGCGTCGAAAAACACATTTCCGAAAAGGAAATCAACCGCGCCGTCGATGTCTACCGAGGCACAGGCGCCTTCGACAACATCACTTACAACCTCACCGAAAACGAGAACGACAGCATCGACACCTATACCCTCACGATGGACTTCAAACCAACGCAGCCCCACACCATCGGCTTCGGAGTGAGATACGACTCCGAAGAGGGAGCTGCGATGCTCTTCAGCATCGGCCTCAACGCCAAACGGCTGACTGGCTACAAGCTGAACATCATTGGCCGCTTGAGCTACAACCCCAGAGTCAGCATCACGGGCACCTATTCGAGCCTCAATTTGGCCAATTTCAACTTCAGTTATGAGTACCGCAACCAGCACTACAAGACCTTAGGCTTCGACAACAACTACTCCAGCCTCAGTTATGTCCAAAACAAAGTCAGCCTGTATGTATCCCAGTTCCACCTTCTCGACTTCAACTCCGACATCGGAGGGGCCTACACCTTCAACTCCTTCGACCAAGACGGATTACTGCACTACACCAACGACTCGGTCAACCACGAGATTGCGGGGTCGACCCATTACCAGGCCAACCACCTGCTCAGCCCTTACATTAAGATCAGCTACGACAACCTCAACGATGCCTATTTCGCCACCCGTGGCATCAAGGCTTCGCTTTCGGCGCACATCAACTTCGACCTAAGGGGCGCGGCGAGCACCACACAAGACATCAGCATTGCCTTCCAAGGCTACATCAATCCCAAAAACGGACGCTTCACCCTCATTCCGCAACTCTATGGCAGATGTGTGTTTGGCGCCCCAGTATATGCCAACCTTTGGAACATCGCGGGAGGCTATGTAGCCCAACGCCACACCGACTTCCAAATGCCCTTCGTTGGGATGGCCGACGTCATCAACCTGCCCGATTTGGCCACCGTGGCAAGGCTTGACCTCCGCTACAACTTCTACGGCAAACACTATCTCACCGCCACCTACGACTACCTTTTCGGCACCTATCCCTTCGGAGCTTCGCATGAGTATGCCGGCAACATGTCTTGCTCTGGCATCGGCCTGTGCTATTCCTACAACAGCCTCATCGGCCCCATCTCGCTTTCGGCACAGTGGTCCGACTGCACCAAACGCCTATCGGGCTACCTTTCGATCGGCTATCAGTTCTAACAAAAAAATCCCGACGAGCATCGCCCATCGGGATTTTTCCTTTTTGCCATTCGGTTCAGCTCAGCCGAACAGTTTCTTGTTGTTCTCAATCAGTTGCTCCAAGTTGGCCAACTCCTTCTTTCCCAAATGGATGTTGGGCAGGAAACGGCGGAAGTTGTCCAAGCCGTGCATGTCGGACCCCACATAGTCATACATCCCCTCTTTCAGCAGGTAATGGGATTTGACGTAAGCAGGCCGACCATAGGCACCGCCCAAGGAAAGGAGGTTGAGCTGGAACTCATATTGCTTGTCCCTCCATCTGAAATAGTTGTCCTTCACCGCATACTCATACCTTTCGGGATGCGCAATCACGGGCTGGAAGTCGCTGCACATAATGTCATACAGCATCTGCGAGATGTTAGCCTCATACATCAGGTAAGAGGTCTCGCATAGCACATGCTTGCCTGCCTTGTCCAAGGTAAGGAAACCTTGTTCGAAATGGGTCATGAAACGCGCGTCAAGCATGTATTCGGCCCCCAAACGCAGCTCAATGCTGCACACCTTGGCGGCCTCGGCCTGATAAGCCTCAAACTTCTCCGTAATCGAGGCACGGTCGTTTTGGGGATAATCCTTCATGAAATGTGGTGTGAGCACCATGCGCTTCACTCCGTGCTCTTCGAGCTTCTTCAAGGCATGGAGCGACTTCTCCAAGGTGGGAAAACCATCGTCGACGCCTGGCAACAGATGGCAATGCACATCCGTCGCGTCTTGGAACAGGTCTTCGGGCAGTTTTTTATGTAATCCGAACATCGCTTTCAGTGTTTATTCCTTGCCGTCGTCGGGCATCTTGGTCAGCTTGTGGCCTCCCGAATGATGGTGATGATGGTGACGATGGTGTTTGGGGAAAATGCGTTGATACCATTTCTTCTTTTTCTTCTTGCCTTCCTCTTCATTGCCATAACCGTAGCCGTAACCATATCCATAGCCGTAACCATATCCATAGCCGTAACCATATCCATAATAGCCATAGCCGCGTTTCTTCTTGTTGACCGAGTTGAGCACGACGCAAAGGTTCGGGAACTTGTTGTCCTTGTAGAACTTGTCGACGTCGAAGAGCAGACGCTTATCGGTGGTTCCAGCACGCAGCACCATAATGGTCGTGTCGGCCACACGCTTCACGATGTCGGAGTCGGCCACCATGCCAACAGGTACGTTGTCCAAGAAGATATACTCGTAACGTTTGCGCAACTCGGCGATGAGGTCGTCCAATCGGGTGCTCATCAGCAACTCAGCGGG
>CAMKAR010000240.1 GCA_946410535.1 uncultured Bacteroidales bacterium | reverse complement strand
ACCCGTAATCTTCGAAAAATCAGGCTTGAAGAGGAAAACAAGACCGTCTTTGGCGCCTGGCAAAGTGGCAGAACGAATGCCCAAGATGACCAAGATGACCAGCAGCACGGGCATCAGGATTTTGGCATATCTTTCGATGCCGTTTTGCACGCCTTTAAAGACCACGAAACCCGTCAAGAAAATGAAGATGGCCTGCCACATCACGTTGCGCCAGCCCATATCGTGGAAGTTGGAGAAGTCTTGTTCCATCGCAGCCAAGTCCTTGCCTTGGAAGGAGTTGGAGACAGACTTCACGATGTATTCGAGCGTCCAACCCGAGATGGTGGAATAGAAAGCGAAGATGATGAAGCCGCACAAGACACCCATATAGCCCACTATCGGCCATGCCGACTTGGGTGCGAGTTTCTTGAAGGCTCCCACCGCGTTGCTTTGTCCACGGCGCCCGATGACCAGCTCGGAGAGCATCACGGGTATGCCGAGGAAGACGACCACAATGAGGTAAACCAACAGGAAAGCCGCACCTCCGTTGTTGCCCAACTCGCAGGGAAAGCGGTAGATATTGCCCAAGCCGATGGCCGAGCCTGCAGCGGCGGCAATGATGCCGAGCTTCGAGCCGAAGCCATCGCGTTTGTTTTTTTCTTCCATTGTAATCTATTATTTGACTCGGGACGCGGGACTTCGAGACACGGGACAATGACCCGCAGTCTTGCGTCTCGTAGTCTCGTGTCTTGTTTATCTCTTTTCTCCGTATGCCAAATCGCCAGCATCGCCCAATCCTGGGACAATGTAGGCTTTCGCGGTCAGCTCTTCGTCAATGCTGCCCACCCAAATGGTGACAGGCTGGCGCGAGAGGGTGCGTTGCACATAATCCAGTCCGTCCTGGCTGGCCACTGCCACGGCGATGTGGATATGCTTCGGTGTCATGTCGTCGAGCAAGCCGTGCAAGGTCTTGACGATGCTCTCGCCCGTGGCCAACATCGGGTCGCAAAGGATGAGCACCTTGTCCTCGACATCAGCCGAGGAATAATACTCGACTTTGATCTCAAAGTCCTCGTTCTTGTCGTATTTGCGGTAAGCCGCGATGAAAGCATTGTCGGCATGGTCGAACATGTTGAGCATCCCGTTGTGGAATGGCAGTCCGGCACGCAAGATGGTGGCAATGACGGGTTGCTCTTTCATCGTCCGCATCTCCTTGATACCCAATGGAGTGGTGATTTCCTCCTCTTCATATTCGAGGGTCTTGCTGATTTCGTAGGCCATCACTTCGCCGATGCGTTCGAGGTTGCGGCGAAAACGGAGGCGGTCTTGCTGGATAGTGGCGTCGCGCAGTTCGGCCATGAATTGGTTGAACACGCTGTCGGTTGCGCCGAGGTCGTTGATTTTAATCATAGGAGTTGGTTTTTATTGGCACAAAAATAGGAATTATTTTGATTATACGGACAAAAACCAGTAAAAAAGAAATGGGAGTGAATTGTTTTCAACACAAATTGTCATTAATTAGGCACGAATTTTCCAATAATATTAATGAATAATTCGTGATTCATTCGTGAAAATTCGTGTTAAAAGAGCTGTCGTTACTTACTCTTCTTCCAAAGGTTCAACAACGCTTTGCCAATCGGTGAAAGGCGATTGAAAGTGTACGACGGATATTGCACTTCCTGTCCTCCAAAACCAAGGTAGAACCGCGCCAAATTGGCATCATCGGAGCCCTCGAAGTCGAACGTTATGGGCTGGTTGGCATATTTTCGGATCACGCTGTCGAGCAAAAAAGTCATGGCTTGCTTGTCCTTGCCTTCTTGCTTCAGACCTGAAAATAGGAAAGTGATTCGGTTGGCGGTTTTCATGAAAATGGCGCCACAAAGCAACTCGCCAACGCCTTTCTCGGTCACGCCCAAGAGGAAAGCGGACTTTCGGTTGACTGCGATTTGGGTCAATCTGGTCAGGCGGGCATATTCGGCATCGCCCCATTTGTCGAGCAAAGCCCCGCGATTGTCGGTGAACAGAGCCACCACATGATAAGGGATCACCGTGTCGACAATCTGCAAATTATTGGCTTCAGCCTTCGCAAAATTGCGTTTCGTGTTGGTGTGGTAATTGGCCTTGATGCTTTCGTAATCGCGGTTCAAGTCAAGAATCACATTCCGATGGTATTCAACACCTTGAACGCCCTCATTGAAAGCATTGCCTTCATTCAAACGGATTTCGGAAAAACGGTATTTTTGGGGGATGGCGTTCAGAAATCCTTCAGTTTTTTCGGGCGACAAAGGATGCTTGGAAAACACGCCCAACTGCTGCACAAAATAAGGCTGGAAAAGGTAATGCACGCCAAACTTCTTGCCGCCAGTCAGTGGCATAACAGACTGATAATCATCTTCCACAAGGGCTTCCCAGCCCGGATGGACAACATCGAGATACCATGAATAGGCATAGATGTTGCCACATTGGGCGATGGTGGCGTCCCATCGGACTTTGTCGATTTTGCTATGTTCTAAGTATTGAATCATTGGGCTATATATTCTAACATTTGTCTGTACATCTCTGGCCAGCCGACCCAGCGTTTCTCGCCGCCAAGGGTTTCATTGTGAGTAAGATAGATAAACGTACCGCCCACCGCCTTCACCTCGTCGACAAGTTGTTTGACCAAGGCAAACGAGGTTTCAACATCAAGTTTGAGGTAATCGCGCATGGTGCCGTCCATCAAGGCGAAAGGATGCACAAGCAGATTGGTAACCATGTCATTTTCAAGGTCGTAGAAGCGGAACGTATCGGCAATGCCCGCACGAAATCCCGCTTGCGAGGCGAAGCCCATAGTATAGTCGTCGCTGATGTCCAACTCAATGAGTTTCTGATAGCTACGCGGCAGGTTCATTCTCAGGAAATGCTGTCGGCTCTTTGTAATCGGGCGATGCAACACCTCCGAAAGTCTCTCTATTTCGGTCCGCAACTTATCAATATCCAGATACGACGAAAACGAAGGATGGATACCCACATCGGCATAGTCGCCGAGGGTCTTGATGAGGCTTTGGAAGGCCGTCTTTCGGATGGAAATGTTCTTGTCGTTTGTATCGTAATCGCCACAGAGAATGAAATATATGGGCCTTAACTTGAACTCTTTTTGCAAGTCGAACTGGAAGTCGAACGAATCGAACGGGTCTTTCCGCTTGCCACGCAACACCTGATGGCGTTCACGGAGGTTTTCGCGGTCGCCAGCGGCCAAGTCCTTGAAGAATCCGCCCAAGGTACGATATAGTCCTTTGTGCTTGTAAGCCCAAGCCGCATCAATGTCGTAAGTGGGAACAAACGTAAACTTTCTTTGTTTGATAACAAGCTCAGGATAAAGCTTTTGAAGTCGATCACATAAAGCGATATTCCAAATGTTTACCAAAGGCTTTTGCAGCATTCCGTTCTCATACATCCACGTCGCTTCGGCACGAAAACGCCCGTATTGGTCGCGCACTTGCGACAGGTATTCCTCATAACGCGACACCAAAAAGAACGAGGCGGCGAACACGTCGAAAGGCATGAGGTTGCCATTGCCGAAAACCGCGTATGGTGCCTTGGTCCCCTCAAAGTCGACGGTGCGGAACGACTGTTCATGGATGTGTCGCTCAAAAAGCAAGTCAACAGCCTTCACAAAAGGCTCATCGCCAATGCGTTGCGATCCATAATGCAGCTTCGGGCCATCGTATGCCTTGAAAGACTCGGCATCGGTGGTCAAGTCGAAGTCAATGCCCAATAACTGCTTGAGCATCAAGTCGAAAACATAAATCACACGCCCTGTGACCTTGGGGACAAGTACCAGCATTTTCATAGGCACAAAGATAAAGGCTTTTTCGATACGAAAGGCAAAAAAGCGAAAAATGTTGCAAGTACGCAAAAGCAAAGACAAAAAGTCGTAGTTTTGTGGGTTTAAAACAAAGGCTTACCCGATATGGAAAATTTCGTCGTATT
>CAMKAR010000239.1 GCA_946410535.1 uncultured Bacteroidales bacterium | reverse complement strand
CGACAGTATCGTCCTAAGCGGACTGCTTCCTGACGCCACCTATTTCGCCAGGGCCTATCTTTCGGGCAGTGCCGGCATCGTTTACGGCAACGAGGTCACCTTCAACACCCTGCCTTCCAAAACCAAGATGCAGTTGCCCGAAGGCGCTTTGCCTGGGCTGTTCTCGGTGGGTGAGGGCAAGCAGGTGTATTTCTCGAAAGGCAACCTCCAGTATCGGGCCACGACGAGAACCTGGCGTTTCGCGGAGCATCAGTACGATATCATCGGAAAAGACAACAACAAGATTTCGGAGACGTACGATGGCTGGATCGACTTGTTCGGTTGGGGCACCAGTGGCTATGATCATGGTGCGGTGAACTGGCAGCCATGGAGTGGCAACAAGGATACGCAAAGCAATGCGTTGCATCGTGCCTACGGCGAGGCTTCGTGCGACCTTTACGACCATTCGGGCAAGGCCGATTGGGGCTACAACGCCATCTCAAACGGTGGCAACCAGGAGCACCAATGGCACACGATGAGCCGGGATGAATGGGCGTATCTGCTACATGTGCGCAACACCGCATCGGGTGTTCGTTTTGCCAACGCAACGGTCAACGGCAGGCGCGGTACGGTGGTGTTGCCCGACCATTGGAAGACCTCCTGCTATCAGCTGAATTATGTCAATGACGCGTTGAGCGATTTCAAGAGCAACAACATCCCGTTGTCCGACTGGCAGCGTGTGTTGGAGCCTTCGGGGGCGGTGTTTCTGCCCATGGCGGGAGCGCGTACCATCGACGGGGTTTATGAGGAACTTCCCACCTATCAGACTTCGACTGCCGCCAGCGATTGCGCCTATGTCGTACAACACTGCTGTGTAGATGCCGGTGCGCATCGTGGCGACGGCTTTGCGGTGCGGTTGGTGCGGGAGGTGGAATAAAACAAATCTGTTTTATTTTATACGAATCATTCTGAACCTTACTTCAAAAACTCCTTAGCCAAGGCGTTCACGGCATTGGCATCGATTGGTTCCAAGATGATTTCCGCGGGTTCCAGATCCAAGAGGAACTGCATGTAGTTGGGAAGTGTCAGCAAAGGCCCTTCACGTCCGACATTGTAGTCGCCGAACTTGATGACATGCTTAATCTGATATTTCTCGGGATGGTTTAACACAGTCTTGACGCTTTTAGACTGAGCTGTTTTGGCTTTAACCTCCAGCGGGATACATTCGCCTCCCATCCGCACCAGGAAGTCCAGTTCCAAGCCGGAATCCTTCTGGAAATAATAAAGGTTCTGCGCTTTTTTGTGTAACGTGTCGGCCATCAGGTTCTCAAAGATGGCGCCTTTGAATCCTCCCAGATTCCCTTGTAGGATGTCGGCTCGAATGCCTGGTCCAAGCATCTCGATGAGCAATCCGATATCGGCTGTATAAACCTTGAACACATTATCCTTGGCGTTGCCTTCCATGGGAAGGCCAGTAATATAGGTATTGTAGCAGCGACAGATGATGCCGGCGTCCTCCAGCCATTGCAGTGATCCCAGATAGGTCTCGCTTCGGCCTCCAGGCTTCACTTTGTTATATTGGAACTTTTTGTTGTCTTTGGCCAACTGTTTTGGAATGGAGTTGAAACACTCGCGTATGTGAGGCTTGTCCTTGTCAGGGGCATATTTCACCATATCGTCGCGATACTCCTTTAGAATGGACTTGTAAGCCTTGCTGACCTCGTTCATGTTGTTGGTTTGGAGGAATGCGTTGATCGCTTCGGGGAGTCCCCCGACGGCAACATAGAGATTCAGGAGATTCTTCATTGCGAAGTGGATGCCTTCGGGCACAGGCGACGCTTCCTGATAGCATTTCTTGAGCGCTTCGACAACTTCATCGCTGATGCCATTTGCCCACAAAAACTCCTCAAAATCCAACGGATTCATCTCGATGATATCTTCAGAACCCACAGGCACCGAGTTGATACCAGGAGCCTGCTGACAGATCAGCTTCCTCCGTTTTTTCTTCTTCTCGTCACCATATCCCTGAACGCCCAGCAGTGAGCCTGTTGCAATTACATCAAAGCGTCCGTCTTCTTTGAAAAACTTCAGTGAGGTGCGCGCTTCGGGACATTCTTGGATCTCGTCAAAGATGAAGCAGGTCTCACCAGGAATGAATGTGACTCCCTGAATCTGCGCCGAAAGGTTGAGCAAAATAGTATTGACGTTTTTGGAACCCAAGAATGCTTTGATGCGTTCAGGTTCCTTGATGAAGTTGATATAAACGACCGTTTTGTAGTTTGCGGTCGCAAAATGTTGCGCAATATAAGTCTTGCCGCATTGGCGGACTCCCATAATAACCAGTGGTTTGTGTCTTTGCCTGTTTTTCCACTGGGTCAGCGTGTCTTCAATTTTTCTTTTCAACATTTTTTCTAATGACTTTTTGCTGCAAATATACACTTTTTAAAACGACTTTTTAATATTTCATCGCATTTTTCACCTTTCCGTATAAAAACGCTGAATTCCTCGTAACTATTGAGAGTTTTTCGGGCGAAATCCACCAATTTTTGGATAGATTTCGCCCGAATCTTTATATCTTTTTGAAGCTTGTCTATCATACCTTGACTGCCGCCAGTGCTCATCGTGGTGACGGCTTTGCGGTGTGCTTGGTGCGGGAGGTGGAATAGCTGAAAAATAAAACGATTTTTTATGAGTACAATTATTGGTAGAGAGAAGGAAATGTTGATGAGGTAGGGAAAAAAAATTCGCTGAAAGAACAACTGAAGCATTTCTACTTTTCTTTACAGATTCATGGCATGAAAAAAAGCAAATGTCCATCATCATGGATGGAGGCTTTCTTCATGCTTTCTCAACTGTTGGATGCGAAAGACAACGGGAAGCGTCAGGTAGTGTTTTTGGACGAACTGCCTTGGATGGACACTCCCCGTTCAGGTTTTATAACAGCCTTCGAAGGATTTTAGGTTACATGAAGAAGGGGTTAAGTCTGGCTCAGAACATTGACCAGCTGTTTTTTGACGAAAAAGCCCCATTGCGGAATGAATATGACCGCCTGTTTGCCTCAGTCTTTTCTAATCCTGATCAGATGAAACGTATCGTGGGTTTCTTGGGATCGCGTCGCAGCGGATACACCCGACAAGAGATTCTCTCCAAAGTGGGACTTGACGATAATGGTTTGTCGAGCAAGATGCTTAAAGCTCTTGTTGCAAGTGTCTTTATCCAGCCATACGTTCCTTTTGGAATGAGTAAGCATGATGAACAATATAAACTTACGGATCCTTTCTGCCTATTCTATCAGAAATTTGTAGAAGGGCGTGTTGAGATAGTATATTAGCCGCTAATTTGACCGAGCACAAAATAAGACGAAAAAAATAAAATCAAAAATCGCTCGGTTATTTGCGGTTAAAACACAGAGATTTCATAAAAACTTTATTATCTTTGCCGTGTCAATGCCATAGCCTGTTTTAAGGTGAAGGCACGACATACATATTGAAAGAAGGCGTTTGCCGCGCTTTGTTTTTGGTGGCTTAGAACCTGAGAAATTCTAAAATGTAACACAAAAACATGGCAGAGGTAGATGCCCGCGTATAAAAGCGTGGGTATCCCATCTGTTTGTTATGTTACATGGGTTTCTCAGGACCTTAAGCCATAGACAAGCAGACAAAGGATACCCCGCTTTCTTTTTGTATGTAACAAAAACTAGGTGAAATGTTACATCAAAAAAAGTAAAATATGAAGCACAATCTACTCCAAAGAGGGGCGCTTCGTGCCGCCCTGTTCGTCCTGCTGCTGAGTGTGGCGGGGACGATGAAAGTGTTTGCTCAACCCCATGTGTTTTCGGTCTCGGAAAACACCCAGGTGGTCTTTTCACCCGGCAACCTGCAATACATCGGCAGTGCCGAGACGCCTTACTGGAAGTTCGCCGAACAACAGTGGGACTACTTGGGAACTACTACGGGCCAAAACAGTGACGCCCAAAACAAGG
>CAMKAR010000238.1 GCA_946410535.1 uncultured Bacteroidales bacterium | reverse complement strand
GCCAGCAGCGTGGAGATCACGAGCACGCACACGGGATAGAGCCACGAGGAGGTGTTTATCAGCACAGGCAGCATGGCCGCCGAAACGGTGGGGTACATATTGCACCGCGCCAACCGCAGCAGTCCCATCACGATGACGAAGGCCAGCGCAAAGCGGATCTCGAAGCCGGCGGGCAGCAGCAGGTTGAGGGCCAGCCCGATGGTAGCTGCGGCCGTCAGGTAGAGGGGGATTTGCCACCCTCGCACGTTCCACACCGCCTTGGGCATCAGCCAGAGTCCGACGCACAGCGCCGCCGCCTCGGGGAAGATGACCTCGCTTTGTCCCGAAACATCCGCCACCGCCACCATCAGGGTGAGGAAAAGCGCTACCGCAACATTCCGTTTCAGCGAGGAGGTGAGCATCAGGGGTTGTACTATTTTTCGTGGGCGGCCTGTTTCAGCAATTCCAGTGCGCGGCAGAGCTGGTCGGGGCAGGAGGTGGGTTTGCCGCCGCAGCGGATGCCGTTGAGTTTTTGGATGACGTCGTCGATTTTCTGTCCAGTGACCAGGCGGCAGATGCCCTGGAGGTTTCCGTCGCATCCGCCCATGAAGAAGACCTGCTGAATGACGCCGTTGTCATCAACGGTCACATCGATGAACTGCGAGCAGGTGCCTTGGGTTTTGTAGAGGGTGTGGGGCATAATCAGTGAGATATGTTATGTTTTACGTATTTCATTAACGTTGCCAAAGAAATTCCTTCGGGTTCGGCACTCAAATGTCCTTCACCAATAATCCCATCTTTAATCATTTGAGAAATGTCCCATTTTACATCCTTGAATTCATTTTCTATTTCATTTGAATTCAAATCAAACACCACATAATAAAGCCGTGAAGGAGTGTACAAGTTGTGATAAGGTTTTTTCTCCAAATCTTCTTTTGACATTACTCTTGGTCCTTTATCGCTCAATCTTAAAAGCAGTTGTGTGTCACCTTTGTGCAAGAATACGTATTTGGCTCCGGTGATTTCCTTTTTCAAACGCAAAGAGCCGGTTCTTGTTCCAGTTCTTGCATTATAAATATTATTTTTGAGAATCCATTGGAGGTGTTTTTCATCTTTGTATGAACCCAACAACACAAAGGTTTCTTCTGGTATCAAGTTGCGGTCGCTCCCATACGGCTCCGGCATAGGTTCGCAAACCACAGAAGGCTCTTTCTTATGGATTTCGTATGTGTGGTACGACATACGTTCGCGTTGGGAAGCTCTGTTGAGCATATGCTCTAAAATGTCGTGAAGGAAGTGTTCAATCTCTTTCGAATCTTTTTCCATACTGTTTGGCGACAGACAGAAGGCTCCCAAGCCTGGCAGTACCTCATGAAAGCCTTTCAACCTTTTGCTTTCTGAACCGGGATAAAGGATATAAGCGCCACTTGTGCGTCGGATAGCGTCTTTGTATGCGTGCATTTTCAACAAATCAACACGTTTGTAGATGCCTTTCTCTTCTTCCCGTTTTTCTTGGTTCATCAGCAAATCGTCCTCCGATAGGTCTGCGTCGTTGTCCTCAAAAGTGTGTGTTTCGTCAGGCAGTCTGTCGTCGAGCAGGATTTTGTTCAATTTATACTTTGCGTCAAAATGGATGTGAACAATCAGGTCTTCTTCCTCTGCCTCGGCTTCCGTGATGTCTCCTGGCCAAATTGACAAGGTGTAATCGGGACGCATGGCTGTGGTCCACGAGCCGCTTGCCTCCAGATGGTCAGAAGTGCCGAAGGTTCGGTTGTAATACAATCGCACATTCAAGGTTCGTGAGGCTTCGCGGAACTGGCCGCCTATCATTTTTGTATGGCCTTGCTTGAGTTCGAGATTGATATGGTCTTTGTCGGTTTTGACCAACTTCTTTTCGTCGGCTTCGGTCAGTTCCAGATGGAAGGTTTCTTTGACGATGTCAAGCAACTTGAAGAATACCCAGTATTCGTAAAGCGCCGCCACATTCCGCTTGCCGGCCTGATACACATTGTCGCCGCCTTTCCATGTGATTTGCGCCGCCAGTTTCGACATCATCCAAGCCTGCAAGACTTCACGATAGCCTTCTTTGCGTTGCAAGGCAGGACTGTTCAAAGCCATGGTCTGCAAGTTGGAGACATCCAGGAAGAAACTGCGGCTCAGCCAGCCTGTCAGTTTGTTTGCCGTCAGTTCGGCCTCGGTTATCAGCCTTGGACTGGCGTTCTTGCATTGCTGAATCATGCTGCAAAACGAAGAAAACGATTGTAACACAAACTTCACGAAACGGTTTTCTACCACGTCAATGGTGTCTTTCTTGTAGGACACCGACAGTCTTCTTGGCACGCTGTCGATATGGTCGCCGATGGTTGTCCCTTCTCCCAGCGGCAGTCGGTTTTTGTTGGAGGCAATCTGTCTCAACTCCTGCCGGCCTATCCTTTTTATGGAGCAGATGTCTTTCTCGATGGTTGTTCCCGTCCATTTGTGGATGGGATTGTAAAGAATCTTGTTTAGGGCTTCTTCAAACTCTTCGCTGTCAATTAGTGATTTCATGAAAGCGAATTGCTGATATAGCGTGTTGCTGCTCTCGTTAGGGTCAACTTCAAACCGTTGTGTGACAGGCGCTCCCTGCATCATCACCAAATCCGTGAAGTGGCTGGTGATGTCGTGAAGCATCGTCTTGTAATCCGTCCGGTAATCCATTTTGACGGAGCGCACCTCAAAACTGACCTCGGCTTCGAATCCGATGTCGTTTGTGACTTTCAGTGTTAGGCAACCGACATAGATGCCTGTTTTGATCAGTCCCCTCGATGGGTTGCTCTTGAATGGCCTGACAAGTTCGTGTTCCTTGAAACGGTAATTGCCTTCGAACTCGTATTCATACTCCTCGCCCTCCACCAATTGCCAACGGGCTTCGCCCATTTCGGCGGCCTGTTCATCCTCAAACACTTTCGCGTTCAAGGATTGCGGATACACCAGCAGCCTCACGCTTCCGTGCTTTCCGGTGATGGGTATGTTGAGAGGGTCTGTCATATTATTTCAGAATCGTTTTTACCATTCTGCGCAATTCTTCTTTATCGGGTAGGTACAATTCATATTTTGAAACAAACAGGTTGGAATCCATACCATACGTTGCATATTCCACCATCAACTCGTCTTTGTAATGACTCATAATGATGCCGATAGGTGGATTGTCTCCCTCCACGTTCTCCTCTTTGGCAAAATAGCCAAGATACATGTTCATCTGCCCGATATCCTTGTGTTTTACGGCACCGCGTTTTAGGTCTATAAGCACAAAACAACGCAGTATTCTATGATAAAACACCAAGTCAATGTGATAGTGTGTGTTATTGATGGTAAGGCCATACTGCCTTTTGACAAAAGCGAAGCCTTTTCCAAGTTCGAGAAGAAACATTTGCATATTGTCTATCAATTTCTTCTCCAAATCACTCTCCTTATATTGTTTTTTGTCTTCAAGGCCAAGAAACTCCAGCGTGTAGGTACTCTTTACCACATCCTCGGGTGTTTGTACTTGCTGGCCTTCATGCGCTAATGCCAGTATGCCCTCTTTGTCTTTGCTAAGTGCAAGACGCATGAAAAGGCCACTTTCTTTCTGGCGGTGAAGTGTGTCAACAGTCCACCCATGGGCAACACATTCCTTCTGGTAGAATTCTCGTTCCAATGGGTCATCAATCGTTATAAGTTCACAGATGTGCGACCACGTTAATTTGTCAGACATCTGACAAATTTCAGGTTTCTGCAATATAGGAGGACCCGATTTGTCAGATGTCTGACAAATCGGATACATCAGATAGAACTTCCTCATGTTGTTCAGGTTAGGACGACTGTAGCCTCTTCCAACCCTTGCTCTCAACACTTTGGCGAGATTTGACAACATCGACGTGCCGTATTTTGCTTTTACGTTGCCCTGCTGTTCAAATTCAACGATATACTGACCTATTTTCCAATAAGTAGTTTTGACAATCTCGTTGATG
>CAMKAR010000237.1 GCA_946410535.1 uncultured Bacteroidales bacterium | reverse complement strand
GTTTGCGTTGTCGGGATTCATCTTCAGCGACACCTTATATATATTATAGGCATCGTAGAACCTGTCTTGCACGAGGAGGCAGTTGCCCATATTGAACAATGCATCCGACTTCAGCTTGGCATCGGGCGAGATTTCGAGCACTTTCTGGAACTCGGTGTAGGCCGTGTCATACGACTGCTTGGCATAATACACATCGCCCAAGTTGAACTGTGCCTTGGCATTGTTCGGCCTGATATTCAAGGCTTCACGATACTGACTGATTGCCTCCTCATAGTTCCCGCTTTTGTAGTGGCGGTTGCCTTTGCGGATGGCCTTTTCGTCGCTTTGGGCCGAAACCGGCAACGCGAAGCACAAAAACGCTATGATTATCAAATATTTGCTAAACCTTTTCATCTCTCTTCTCAAAAATGTTAAACTTCCTCTCCCAGCCTTTCTTGCCTGACGAAACGAAAATCTCTATCAGCAAAAGTATGATGGCAGCGGCCACGAACCATTGGAACTGGTCTTCGTAATCGGTAAAGACCTTGGCATCGATTTCCGACTTGTCGAGTTTGTTGATGTCGCCGTAAATCTTCTCCAAACCCACGTTGGAGTTGCTGGCACGCACATAGATGCCATTGCCCGCTGCGGCAATCTTTTGCAGCATCTGCTCGTCGAGGCGGGTGATGATGGTGTTGCCGTTGCGGTCCTTGCGATAACCCACTTGATTGCCGTACTGGTTATACTCCGGAATCGGGGCGCCGTCGGGGAGGCCCATACCTATAGTATAGACATGTACACCCTGCTTGGCGGCCTCTTGCGCAGCCTTCACTGCGACATCGTTTTCGTGGTCCTCGCCATCGGAAATGATGACGATGGCGCGGCTGTGGTTTTCGTCGGGGAACGACTTGAGCGCCAGATTGATGGCTTCGGCGATGGCGGTGCCTTGCGAAGCCACGAGGTTCGTGTTGATGGTCGAAAGGAACATGCGAGCCGCCGAATAGTCGGTGGTGATGGGCAGCTGCACGAAGGCCTTGTCGGCAAAGACGATGACACCGATGCGGTCGCCTTTCATGTCGCCGATGAGCTTGTTGATGGCCTGCTTGGAGCGTTCCAAACGGCTCGGTACGATGTCCTCAGCATTCATTGAATTCGAGACGTCGATGGCAAGATAAAGATCAATGCCTTCGCGTTTCACCTCTTCCATCTTGCTGCCACTCTGCAAGTTGGCCAAGGCCATGATGATGCTCGAAACCATCAGCAGGAAGATGACGAACTTGAAGTTGGCGCGGCGCGTGGAATAGGTCGGCACCAATTGCTCGCGCATCCCGATTTGGGCAAAACGCTCGAAGCGCTTCTTTTGCGCGACACGGAATAAAACATAAATGATGACCAGTAACGGAATGATTAACAGTCCGTAAAGGTATTCTGGATGTTCGAATCGCAATACGTTTTCCATAGTCTCAATCCATTAAAGTCCTGAAAATCGTTTTACGCAACAGGAATTCGAGGAGCAGCAAAGCCAAAGCCCATGCCACCAGCGGATAGAACTCCTCGTGGAGGCGACGGAACTCCGTCACCTCGATCTTGGAGCGTTCCAACTTGTCGATTTCCTGATAAATCTCGTCCAACTTCTGGTTGTTGTTGGCACGGAAGTACTTGCCACCCGTCGAGTTGGCGACGGTGGCCAACAGTTTTTCGTCGATTTCGACCTTCACCTGCTGGATTTGCGTGCCAAATGGTGTCTGCACAGGATAAGGTGCAGTGCCGTAAGTGCCCACGCCGATGGTATAGACACGGATGCCGTAGAGTTTGGCCATTTCGGCAGCGGTATACGGGTCAACCGAACCAGCGTTGTTCATGCCATCGGTGAGCAGGATGACGACTTTCGAGATGGCTTCGCTGTCCTTGAGTCGGCTGATGGCCGTCGCCAAACCGTCGCCAATGGCAGTGCCGTCGTCGATGAGGCCATTTTTCATTTCGGCCAGCATATTGAGCATCACGCCATGGTCGGTGGTCAAGGGGACTTGAGTAAAGGTCTCGCCCGAGAAGATGACCAGTCCCATGCGGTCGCCTGGACGTTCCTTGACGAAATCAGAGGCCACGTTTTTGGCGGCAGTCAGACGGTCGGGCTTGAGGTCGCGGGCTAACATGGAGCCGGAGACGTCCATGGCCATCACGATGTCGATGCCTTCAATATTCGATGTGGAGTTGGTCGACGAGCTTTGCGGACGTGCCAAAGCCACGATGAGCAAAGCCAAGGCCGCCATCTTCAAGGCGAAAAGCAAATGGCGCAAATAAGGTTTCCAACTCTTCGGCAACTCAGCGAAATTCCTCAAATCGGAGAACTGCACCGAGGCTTCCTGTTTCTTGTGTCGCAACACATACCAAACGATGGCCAACGGCACCAACAGCAAGAGCCACAACAATTTAGGATTTGCAAATTCAATGTTTTCAAACATCTTTCACGTCCTCCTTTCCCACTGTCGATGACTGCGTCTCGCGGTCAGCCTTCACTGTTGATGACTGCGTCTCACGGTCGGTTTGTTCCATCTGCGGGGACGCAGATGGCGACATTGTCTTCTGATAATGTGCATAACTCTCGTTGACGAACTCTATCATATCACTCAATGCGGTGTCGCTTTCCAAAGTCGAGGCAGAATATTTGGCAAACTTCACCAAATCGGCCACTTCCATCGTGTCTTTCAGTTTGTCGTAGGTCTCTTTCGGGAAACGCAACGGCTTGATTTCGTCCAAGATGTCGTCGGTGGTCATCTCCACGGCGTTTACTCCAAACTGGCCTTCGATGTATTCGCGTGCGATGTCGGTCAGCGAGGAGAAATACTCCTTCACCTTGCCCGATTGCCACATCTTTTCTTCGCGTAGGCGCTTCAACTCGTCAACGGCCTTGTCGTAAGGCGGAATGACTGGACCTTTTATGACGTTGCCGTCCTCGTCCACCCTGGTTTTGCGACGTTTGAGGAAGAGCCAAATGCCCAATCCAAGCAGAATGGCCAACAGCACCGCCAAAATCCAGGGGAACACCTCTTTCATCGTGATTGGTGCCGCGAGTGGCTCGATGATGGGTTTGTAGGCCAAGGTCGTGTCGACCGCAATCGTTGTGGCATACAGCGTAACCGGGTCAGTGAAAGCTTCCAAACGCATCGGGTCGTCGAACGACTTGGCATATTTCAGGCCTACGGACGGCAACACGATTTGGCCCGTGTCGAAAGTCATCAACGTAAGTTGTTGTTTCACAATTACATTGCTATCGGCATCGGCGGTACGTTCCACATTGCCGCGCTTGAGGATGTCAATTTGCTCGGAAAGCGTGTCTTGTGCAAACTCGTTCCACTCCACGAACCAACCGTAAGGCACCTTGAGGCTCAAATCGAGCGTAAAAGGCTTGCCGACCTGCACTTTCGTGTCGGTCACGGTGCCTTCCACCTCGACCTGCTGGGCCATTAAGCCGTCCATAAAGGCGAAACATGCCATCAAAAACAATATGTATCTTTTCATCTTCTTGCCTCCCTTTTCTTGAAGAGTTGCATCAAAGGTCTGACGTAATCTTCATCGGTGTAAATCAACGAGTTGTCGATACCATGCTTGGTAAACTCGCGGTTAAGTTCCGCCGACTTATGCTGGATCATCTTTTGGTAGGCATCGTGCCAGGCACGGCTGGAGGTGTCGACCCAACGCTCCTTGCCCGTCTCCGAGTCGCGGAACTTGACCAAGCCCACCTTGGGGATTTCCATCTCGCGGCGGTCGGTGATGCGAAGCGCCACCAGGTCGTGCTTGTTGGCGGCAATCTGCATCTCCTTCTCGAAACTGCTGTCTGTCATGAAGTCGGAGATCAGGAATGCAGTCGTGCGGCGTTTGATGGCCGAAGTCAGGAAGCGCAAGCCCTCGCCAATGTCGGTGCCGCGTTCCGTCGGCTTGAAGTCGACGATTTCACGAACGATGCGCAGGATGTGTGAGCTGCCTTTCTTGGGCGGGATGAACTTCTCGATCTTGCTGCTGAAGAAAATC
>CAMKAR010000236.1 GCA_946410535.1 uncultured Bacteroidales bacterium | reverse complement strand
CTGTTTTTCGATGTTTTTTTGGCAATCTCACCAACCATTTTTGGCAACATTACCAGATTGCTTGAAAAGGCGCAAAAAGTGTGTTTTTTACTCTTTGAGGTTCGTTTTTACACGGCAATGCCAGTCAGCATCACGTCATCGTAAAGTGGCGACCATTGGTCTTCTGCTAAAAGCATAGGTTCAATGAGGAAGCTGACTTTGTCGACATCGTGCCAAAGGCCTTTCGACCAAACGAACCATTTGTCGCCGAATGATGGGACGATAACTGCTACATCAATGTCGCTGTTTGGGGTAGCATAGCCTTTGCTGTACGACCCGTATAGATAGACTTGCATAGCCCCGTCAAAACGAGGAGCGATTACTTTTTTGTATTCCCTGACCAATTCAAGGACTTGTTCTTGGCTCAAAGTCTTTCCGTTATCCATTGCATCAGTTGATTAGTGTGGTCAATCAATTCACGGCAGGTGTTGGGCGACAGCATCTTGAATAGTTCTTCTTTCTGTTCGGGATAGCGAGCCTCAATGTTAAAGGTTGTGATGGTTTCAAGGAAATCGCGTTGGCCGTTATCCATTTGTTCATACAACCCGCAGTCAGAGGCAATCCTTTTGTGGTTATGGATAAAAGGCGGATTGTCTTCGCGTGTAGCGCACCAATAGGATTTCAACATCTTCTCAATGGCTTGATGGCACATGAAAGCCACATAAAGCCACCGTTTTGTTTGAAACATGGCTTCAGCGGTTTCAAGGTCATAGTCGGCCAAATCCTTCCAGTATGCAGTCTTGTTTTCTATCATTATCACTTTGTTTCTGCCCGCAAAATTAGAAAAATTTCGTCATTTCGTTTGCGTTTCCCGAATTTTTAACTGCTTTTCCGCTCTTCGCTTGGATATTCGGGAAAAGTTGTAATTTTGCAAGGTCAAAACAAATCCTGAAAGAATAACGATGACGATAGAGGATATTAAGAAGCTGATTTCAAACGACGAAACCCGCCAAGTTGAGTTGAAGAAATCGACGGGCGAGTTGAAGGATGCCATGCATTCGGCATGTGCGTTTTTGAATACCGATGGCGGCTGGCTCGTTTTTGGCATTACGCCAAATTCCTTGAGGATTGTCGGGCAGGAGGTGACGGAAAACACACGACGCGAGTTGGCGCAGGCCTTGGCTGGTTTGGAGCCTGCTGTTGATGTCAGGGTGGAGTATGTTGATGTGCCTGATTGTCAAGGGACGCAAGTTATCGCCCTTTGTTTTGATGCTTGGGTTTGGGGCAAGGAGCCTTTCACTTTCCATGGTTGCCCATATTACAGGGTGGAAAGTACCACAAGGGTGATGCCTCGCGATATGTATGATGAGCGTTTGCGGGCAAGCAAGCCCCACCTGTTTGCATGGGAAAGGCAGCCCGCCGATGGATTGAAATTGGAGGACTTGAACCAAGAACTTATTAGGGGAGCAGTGCGTCTTGGCATTGAAATGGGACGTATGTCGGAGTTGGCTTATACCGAACCTGCCGACAAGGTGCTGGAGAAGTGGAGGTTGCTCAACGATGGTGTTCTCAACAATGCCGCCGCGATGCTTTTTACCAACAACACATACAATTATTCACAGTTCATTTTGCGCTTGGCTCGTTTTCGCGGTAACGACAAGATTGAATTTATCGACAACCAAAGAGTTGAAGGCAATTTCTTCGTCCTTCTGGATGCAGGTATGTCTTTCTTTTTCAAGCACTTGTCGCTGAGCGGAAAAATCGTTGGATTCAAGCGCGAGGAACATCTTGAGATTCCGTCTGAAGCATTGCGTGAGGCGCTGATTAATGCTTTATGTCATAGGCAGTATGAGAAATATAATCTCACTATTGGCATCGCCATCTACGACGACCGAATTGAGATTGAGAACCCAGGAATGTTTCCGCCACAGATTACGCTGTCGAACATCAAGGAGCCTCATGGCTCTTATCCGTATAATCCGTTGATTGCTGAGGTGTTGTATAAGACTTCCTATCTTGAGAGTTGGGGTTCGGGCGTGAAACGTATCGTTGACGCTTGCAGGAAACAGAATGTTCCAGATCCTGAATGGAGCGTGAGAGGAGGATTTGTCATTGTCACTTTCCGTAGAGGTATCCAGACAAGCAACCTAACAGACAACCTAACAGACAACCTAACAGACAACCTAACAATGATTCAAAAGTCCATTTTAGATGTGTTGGGGCAAAATCCGAGAATAGGTAGAAATAAAGTGTCTGAGATTGTGGGTATTTCGCCTGAAGCCGTAAAAATACAATTGGATCGTCTGAAGGCATTAGGGGTCATTGAACATATAGGTCCGGCTTTTGGTGGATATTGGAGAATTGATAGAAATGTGGTCGTTTCGGATGACACGGGAAAAGAAATGAGTGAGAAATAATATCGATACTTATGCCCAAAGAAAAAATAAACAAAACCAACGCCTGCCGCATCCTCGATGCGAAGGGGATTGCCTACGAGCTGATTCCCTACGAGGTGGACGAGAACGACCTCGGGGCGCAGCATATCGCCGACCAGTTGGGCGAGGACATCGATCAGGTGTTCAAGACCTTGGTGCTGAAAGGCGACAAGATAGGCCATTTCGTGTGCGTCATCCCAGGCAACGACGAACTCGACTTGAAGAAGACCGCCAAGGCCACGGGCAACAAGAGTTGCGACCTCATCCCGATGAAAGAGCTGCTACCCTTGACGGGCTACATCCGTGGTGGCTGCTCGCCCGTGGGGATGAAGAAACAATTTCCGACTTTCATCCACGAGACCTGCGAGCTGTTTGATTACATCTATGTCAGCGCGGGTGTGCGAGGGCTGCAATTCAAACTGAATCCGCAGGATTTGATTGCGGTGGTAGATATGAAAGTGGCTGATCTAACTGTCTTTGAATTTGGACCGAAATGAGCTATACCATCCGTAAATCGACTTTGGCCGACTTGCCTGTCATCCTCAGCCTCCGCGACCAAGCCCGCGAAATCATGCGGAGCTATGGCAACACCTTCCAATGGCCCGACGGCTATCCGCGCGATGACATGTTCAAGAAAGACATTGAGTTAGGCGGTAGCCACGTCATGCTCAATGCGGCGGGCGAGATTGTTGGCACTTTTGCCCTATTGCCCAGCCCTGAAGTGACTTACAACGTCATTTATGACGGCCAATGGCTCGACGACGCGCCCTATCACGTCATCCACCGCATCGCCAGTACCCCCGACTCGCATGGCATCTTGGACGCTGTTTTGGACTATTGCGAAAGCCAAGTTGCAAACATCCGCATCGATACGCACGAGGCCAACATCATCATGCGCAAGGGATTGGAAAAGCATGGGTATCAATATTGTGGCATCATTTATCTTTTGGACGGCAACCCACGCATGGCCTTCCAGAAAATCAATCAATATTCTCAATAATCTTGTCTTCCTCCTGCAAATCAGGCACGAGGCGTTGGATGACCTTGTACTTGTAGAAAAACCTAATGGCGACGACGCGCACAACCGTGTAGGCAGGGATGGCCACCAACATGCCCACCGTGCCGCCGATGTGGCCGGCCATGAGCAACACGATGAAAATCTCCAGCGGGTGTGCCTTGATGCTCGTCGAGTAGATGAGCGGCTGGTAGATGAAGTTGTCGACCAACTGCGCCGCTAACATGATGACCAAGACGATGAGGGCAAACATCCAGAGGTTGACGTCCAAGCCGGCACCGGTGCCGAGCTTGAGCACGACGGCGAAGATGACGCCGATGGCCTCGCCCATGAGCGGACCCACGTAGGGAATCACGTTGAGCAGACCCGCAATGAAGGCGATGCCGATGGCATAGCTGAAGTCGAGGCGGGCGATGAGCCACAGCCCGAGGAAGTCGACCACGGCCACGCCGAGCATCTCGATGACCAAACCCACGAAATAGCGCGACAGCAGCTCCTTGATGTCGTTGAGCGTCTTGCGCACGTTGCTCTCGTGGCGGTCGGGCACGAGGGCGCAGATGATCCGCTCAAACAAGCCTTCCTCCTTGAGGAAGAAGAACGAGATGAA
>CAMKAR010000235.1 GCA_946410535.1 uncultured Bacteroidales bacterium | reverse complement strand
AGGAGGAATGTCGTGGCGTTTCGGCCAAGAGCATCATCGTCACCACGCTTGGCGGCGATTGTTTCCCCTCGCCCCCGATTGGCATCAACCTGCCCAATGCCGACTGGATTCGCAAAGATTATGGATCCAAGTCGGTGACTATCACCAATTTGATGGAGGCCTACGACCGTGCTGCCGATGAGAATCCCAAGAGCGGGTTGAAGGAGTTTGCCTATTCGGAGGAAGAAGTCGCGCTGTGCAAGAAATACGGCCCCGATGCCTCGGTGGTGCACACCAATTTGCATGAGTGCCTCGGCCACGGTTCGGGAAAACTCTTACCGACCACATCGCCTAATGCCTTGAAGGAATTCAGCTCCACTTTGGAGGAAGCCCGCGCCGACCTTTTTGGCCTCTATTACATTGCCGACCCGAAGATGGTAGAATTGGGCATCATGCCTGACAATGAGGCATATAAAGCCGAATATTGCAGCTACATCCGCAATGGCTTGATGACGCAATTGGCGCGTGTGGAACTGGGCAAGGACGTCACCGAGTCGCACATGCAGAACCGCAAATTGATTGCCGAATGGTGCCTCGAACACGGCAAGGTAGAGACGTTGCGCGCAACGTCTGTACAACGGAAAGATGTCATCGAAAAAATCATCCGCGACGGCAAAACCTATTTTGTCGTCAACGATTTCGACGCTTTGCGCCAGTTGTTTGGCGAGCTGTTGGCTGAAGTGCAGCGTATCAAGAGCGAGGGCGACTATGCCGCTGGCAAGGCCTTGGTGGAACGCTATGCGGTGAAGGTTGATATAGAGCTTCACAAAGAGGTGAAGGAACGTTATAATGCCTTGGGTCTCAAGCCCTACAGTGGCTTTATCAACCCGGAAATACTACCTATTGTCGAAAACGGTAAGATTGTCGACTATCGTGTGGATTATCCCACCGATTTTCTGGCGCAGCACTTGCATTATGGAAAGCAATATTCGTTTCTGAAAGGTTTTTGAATGATTTTTGGAATATTTTGAACGATTTCTTGCGAATCAATCCCATAAAAGCCCTACTTTTGCGAGAAATATACAATCTATGAAGAAAGTTCATTTTATCGCCATAGGCGGCAGTGCCATGCACAACCTCGCCATCGCCTTGCACCGCAAGGGTTATGAAGTCACGGGTTCGGACGACGAGATCTTCGAGCCAAGCAAATCGCGACTCGCCAAGGAGGGCATCCTGCCTCCGCAATGGGGCTGGTATCCCGAAAAGTTGGATGATTCTTACGATGCCGTCATCCTCGGTATGCATGCCCGTATCGACAACCCGGAATTGGTTCGTGCCCAGGAACTTGGCTTGAAGGTGTATTCCTATCCCGAATACCTCTACGAGCAAAGCAAGGACAAGACGCGCATCGTGATTGGTGGCAGTCACGGCAAGACGACCATCACCTCCATGATTCTGCATGTGCTCCGAAAGGTGGGCATCGAGACGGATTTCATGGTGGGGGCGCAATTGGAAGGCTTCGATGTGATGGTGCGCCTCAGCGAGACGGCGAAATACATGGTGATGGAAGGCGACGAATACCTCACTTCACCCATCGACCGCGTGCCCAAGTTCCATCATTATCATCCTCATATCGCGGTGATTAGCGGCATTGGCTGGGACCATGTCAATGTGTTTCCAACCTTCGACAACTATTTGGAGCAGTTCCGCATTTTCGTCCGTACCATCGAGCCTGGCGGTTGCTTGGTTTACGACCAAACTGATGCGGAAGCCGAAAAGATTGCCCAAAATGCACAATGCCAAACTTTTGGCTACGGTGTCCATCCTTTCGAAAGCAAAGGTGTCACGACTTCACTGATTTTGCCTGACGGCAGTAGGAGGGAAGTAGGTGTATTTGGCAGCCACAACATGAAGAATATCAACGCAGCGCGACTGGTTTGCAAGCAGTTGGGCGTCACAGACGCGCAATTCTATGACGCCATTTCATCTTTCAAAGGCGCAGCGCGTCGGTTGGAGCTTTTGTTCGACAATGGCGACAACTTCATCTTCCGCGACTTTGCCCATGCGCCCTCGAAGGTGAACGCCAGTGTGAAAGCCTTGCGCGAGCAGTTCCCTGAAAAACATTTGCTTGCAGTGTTTGAGTTGCACACCTACAGCAGTCTCAGCGAGGTTTTCATCGACCATTACCGCGATGCCTTGAAGTTGGCCGACCAAGCTATTGTGTTCTACGATCCACATGCCGTGGCCATCAAGAAATTGGAGCTGATGCCCGATGACCGGATTGTTGAGGGGTTCGGAAGGCCTGATTTGAAGGTGGTTCACAGCAAGTCGGAATTGGTCGCCTTGTTGGAACAAGGGAAACGTACAAATGTGGTTGGCGCATTCATGAGTTCTGGCGATTTCAACGGCCTCACCACCGACGACCTAAAATCTCTGTACGCTTAGGCTTACATGTTGAACTTGCTTTCGTCCACTTGCCCGTTATTGACAGGTTCGGAGAGTTGGTAAGTGTCCTGCGTGTCGTTGTAGTCAGTGAGGATGAGCTCCTTGATGAGCAGGTCGTCATTCCCGAAATGGAAAACGGCTTTCTTGTATCCCAATCCGAGAAAACTCTTGGCCTTCGTCGTCAGGATAACAATCTTGAAGTTTTCATTGCTTTGGGTTTCAATGAAATAGTTGTTTTCTTCAGCCAGGTCTTGGCATCGGCCTTGGAAGGCGTAGAGAAACAGGTTGGCGAATGAACGCATCAGGCCTTTCTTTCGGAGCCTGAATTTTCCATGGAAAAATCCGATGTCGAGTTTGATTTGGTTACTGTTGATGATGAGGTAGGTGCCGTTGTCGAATTCGGCGTAAAGTTTGTCGGGCGACATAAAATGGATTTCTCCGTTTCGGTCGGAGGTGCCTTTTGATGATACCAAATGTCGTGTGATATGGGATTGGAATGCAGTCACTTCCATGTTGGCTTCCTTGATGCGCTGTAGCAAATCGAGGTCTTGTGCGTGTAAGTGTGCTGATAGCAAGAACGTTATGATGATTAGTATTTTTTTCATGGCTCCAAAAATAGTCAAAAAAAGTGACGCGATTTTTTTTCGCGTCACTTTTTTGGTTTTGCTGATGGATTATTTGTCCAAAGTCATCAGGAACTCTTCGTTGTTGCGGGTCTTGGCCACGCGGTCCTTGAGGAATTCCATGGCTTCGACGGGGGTCATGTCGGAGAAGTGGTTGCGCAGTGCCCACACTCGGGCGAGGGTGCGTTCGTCGACCAAGAGGTCGTCGCGGCGCGTTCCCGAAGCCACGATGTCGATGCTGGGGAAGATGCGCTTGTTCGACAGACGGCGGTCGAGCTGAAGCTCCATGTTGCCGGTGCCCTTGAACTCCTCGAAGATGACCTCGTCCATCTTGGAGCCGGTGTCGATGAGGGCCGTGGCCAAAATGGTGAGCGAGCCGCCGTTTTCGATCTTGCGGGCTGCGCCGAAGAAGCGTTTCGGCTTTTGCAGTGCGTTGGCTTCCACGCCGCCGGTGAGCACCTTGCCCGATGCGGGCGAAACGGTGTTGTAGGCACGGGCCAGACGGGTGATGGAGTCCAAAAGGATAACCACATCGTGGCCGCATTCGGTGAGGCGCTTGGCTTTTTCGAGGACGATGTTGGCGATTTGCACATGCTTCGAGGCTGGCTCGTCGAAGGTGGAGGCGATGACCTCGGCATTCACGCTGCGTTGCATGTCGGTGACTTCCTCCGGACGCTCGTCGATGAGCAGGATGATGAGGTACACCTCGGGGTGGTTGGCGGCGATGGCATTGGCCACCTCTTTCAACAACACGGTCTTACCGGTCTTGGGCTGGGCCACAATCAAGCCGCGCTGGCCTTTGCCGATGGGGGCAAAGAGGTCCATGATGCGGGTCGAGATGGTGCAGCCTTGGTGGCTCGTGATGTCGAACTTCTCGTTCGGGAACAAGGGCGTGAGGTAGTCGAAGGGGATGCGGTCGCGCACTTCCTCGGGACGACGCCCGTTGATGAGGTTGACCTTGACCAAGGGGAAGAATTTCTCGCCCGCCTTTGGCGGAC
>CAMKAR010000234.1 GCA_946410535.1 uncultured Bacteroidales bacterium | reverse complement strand
ATTCCGGTTCCGAAAGTCGTGGGTTTGAATCCCGCCGGGGTCACAACATGAAAAAGATTTCTCTTTTTTTTAAAGAATCAAAGCCTTTAGCCCAACTGCTTGGGCTTTTCTTTATTTTCCTGATAGGCTTTATTGTCAGTTCCGGTCTGCAGGTCTTGTCCCTCCGTTATGGCGTGGACCCTTCCGCCATCCGCACCCAGATGCTGATCCAGGGGGCCTCGCAGCTGCTGATGTTTTTTGTCCCGGCGTGGCTGTTCGCCTGTCTTTATCACGACGGTGCCGTTTCATTCCACAAAATCAAGGCTGACGGAAAATCTTGGATATTAGGACTCATTGCCGCAGTCGTCTTTCTGCTGTTGGTGCCGTTGAATGACCGCCTCACATCGTGGAACGCCGGCTGGAATTTCGGCTCTCTCGAGCAGCAGCTGCGCAGCATCGCCGAAGCCTCGTCTCAATTGGTTGAGAAGATGCTGTCGTTCACCTCTCCGGGCGACCTTGCCTTGCAACTGGTGATAGTTGCTCTTTTGCCTGCCGTATGCGAGGAGCTTTTCTTCCGCGGGGCACTGCAGCAGACCCTGCATAGCTGGTTTGGCAATGCCCATGTGGCGATAATAGCAACAGCCCTCATCTTCACGTTTGCCCACGGCGATGTTTACGGTTTGGTGCCGCGTTTCCTCATGGGTGTGGTGTTGGGCTATCTGTTCTATTATTCGGGCTCGATGATAGTCAATGTCTGTGCTCATTTCTTCAACAATGCATTGATAGTGGTAATGTATTACCTATATCACATTGGGGTGCTTTCGCAGTCGCCTTCCGAGCCCATGCTTATGCCGTGGGGCACAGTGCTTGTATGCACCGTTGGGGCCGCATTGCTTTTTGCTGTTTACTTCCTGAAAAAGTCCACAAAACAAGCCTCGAAAATATAATACGACGTGCTATTATTCAATTCTTTATCAAAAAAAATAAGAAAATTGATCATTTGTAATAAATTGTAAATCATATTATTTGCGGGTATCGGGCTGTAATTTTGGCCTGATGGGGCAAAAAAAAAATTTGTAATCAAATATTTTTTAGTAATTTTGCAATCCGTTTCGATGAAATGGAACGGAATTAACAGAATAATTAATCTCAAAGAAAAATACAGTATGACAAAGGCAGAAATCGTTGCACAGATTGCACAGAAAACCGGTATCGAGAAGGTCGCCATCCAGGCCACCGTCGAAGAATTCATGAATGTTGTCAAGGAGTCTCTCTCCGAGGGTGAGAACGTCTATCTCCGTGGCTTTGGTAGTTTCATCATCAAGAAACGTGCTGAGAAGACTGGTCGTAACATCTCCAAGAACACCACCATCATCATCCCCGCACACAATATTCCTTCCTTCAAGCCCGCCAAGACTTTCGTCAACGACGTTAAAAAGAGTGTAAAATAATCTAATTGTTGTTATAAAATGCCCAACGGAAAGAAACACAAGAGACACAAGATGTCTACTCACAAGCGTAAAAAACGTCTGCGCAAGAATAGACATAAGAAGAAGTAAGGAATACTTCCTCTAGTCTCGTAAAAAATCTAACATCTAAAACAAATTACACAACGACAGTAGTCTGTCGGTTTGTGTAATTTGTTTTATTTTTAATCGAATGAACAAAGAATTAATCGTATCCGCATCCGAAAATGAGGTCCAAATCGCGCTACTTGAAGACAAGCAGCTGGTTGAACTTCACAAAGACAAGTCGGGCAACAAAATTCATGTAGGCGACATCTTTGTAGGAAAGGTGCGCAAAATCATGCCCGGACTCAACGCGGCCTTCATCGACGTCGGAGAGGATAAAGACGGGTTTGTACACTATCTTGATCTCGGCCCCAACTATGGCTCGGTGGCAAAATATATGCGACTGGCCATGAACGGAGATGCCTCCGTGAAAAAACTTGACAACTTCAAGGTTGAGCCGGTACTCGAAAAAACGGGCAACCTGTCCAATGTACTCAAAGTGGGTCAGCTGGTCTTGGGCCAGGTGGCCAAAGAACCCATCTCTACCAAAGGACCCAAACTCTCCGGTGACATCTCGTTTGCCGGTCGTTATCTGGTACTCACTCCTTTCATCACCCGCATATCCATTTCTCAGAAAATCAAGGGGAGCGAAGAACGCGGCCGTCTGCGTCGTCTCATCCAGAGCATCAAACCCGCCAACTTCGGTGTCATCGTCCGCACCATTGCCGAAGGCAAGGACGTGGCCGAACTCGATACAGACCTCCGTCAGCTCATGGCGCAGTGGGAGATGCTTACTGAGAAACTCAAGCATATCACTGGGCCACAGAAACTCGTCTCCGAACTCAGCACTACCTCCGCCCTCCTGCGCGACTTGCTAACCGACGACTTCAACGCCATATATGTGGACAATGAGCCTATCTACCAAGAAGTGCGCCAATACATCGGTGGTGTCATGCCCGGCAAGGCCGACATCGTCCATCACTACAAGATGGAAACTCCCATCTTCGAACAATTTGGAGTGGCTCGCGACATCCGACGTGCCTTTGGACGTATTGTCACCATACGTTCTGGCGTCTATCTCTATGTGGAGCACACCGAGGCCATGCACGTCATCGACGTGAACAGCGGCAACCATATCAAGGCCGGTCAGGGTCAGGAAGACACCGCCTTGCAGGTAAACATTGAATCGGCCAAAGAAATCGCCCGTCAGCTGCGCCTTCGCGATATGGGTGGCATCGTCATCATTGACTTCATCGACATGCAGAAAGCCGAACATCGCAAACAACTGTTCGATGTGATGAGCGAAGAAATGAAGCGCGACAAAGCACGCCACACCATCCTGCCGCTCAGCAAATTCGGGCTCATGCAAATCACCCGTCAGCGGGTGCGTCCGGCCATTGAAGTCGATGTGCAGGAAAAATGCCCTTTCTGCGACGGCACCGGCACTATCAAGTCGAGTCTCGTCGTGGTTGACGAAATCGAATCGAACCTGCGCTATCTCTGCTCCTCGCAAAACGAAAAGAAACTTACCATTACCGTCCATCCCTACGTCTATGCCTACCTCACCAAAGGGTTCTACAGCATCCGCAGGCAATGGATGTGGAAATATAAAGTCCGACTCAAAATCAAGAGCTCTGAATCTTTCGGACTTCTCAGTTTCAAGTTCTTCAATGCCGAAGGCGATGAGATTGCGCTCTGACTTCAACCGTTTATCGGCCAAACACGTCATTCTTGTGCTTGCACTGCTGTTTACTGCAGTAGCAGTGCAGGCACAAGGCATCGACGTATCGAAATACCAGGGCAAAATAAACTGGACCAAGGTGTCCAAAGGCAAGAAAGTCAAGTTCGTTTATATACGTGCCACCGAAGGTGCCTCCATTCGCGACAGCTACTACAAAGCCAATGTCGATTCGGCCCGCAAGGCCGGCATACTAGTTGGCAGCTACCATGTATATAGCAGCAAGACTACTGCCTACCAGCAGTTTGCCAACTTCAAGGCTGTAGCTGTGAAGAAAAAGCAGGACCTCGTGCCGGTTCTCGACATCGAAGGCCACCACAGCGGCCGGCTCAACATGAAACGCGTTGACAAGCTGCTTGAACTCATGGAACGGGAGTACGGCGCCAAACCCATGATTTACACCAGCGAAAAAGTCTATACCGAACATTTCGCCATCAAGAAATACAACCGCTATCACATCTTTGTGGCCAAATACGAAGGTCGTCCCGTCATCCGCTATACCCTGTGGCAGCACAGCAAAACGGGCCGCATACCGGGCATTTCGGGCGATGTTGACCTCGACAAATTCCACACCAGCCACAGTCTCTACGACATCCGCATCAAAAAGCCTAAACCCGCCAAGAAAGCGACAAACCCCTCGACGGCTGCCGCCGCCGTCACAACAACGAAGACCGACACCTCTTCCGCCCGAAAAGAGGAGTAATACCCCCTTTTCAAACCCGTGGTTCGTCCGCTGTAACGCCATTCATTTTGTTATTGTTGTTCTTCTTATCTTTTTTTAAACCCAAATCGGTCATTAGGGTTTATGCCAGATTAGTATTTGTTTCGA
>CAMKAR010000233.1 GCA_946410535.1 uncultured Bacteroidales bacterium | reverse complement strand
CAACATCGTGACTTCGGCCCACATCAAGAGCAACCAGTTCATCAGCTTCGGCGTGAATGGCTCCAACCAGCCTTTCGTCTCGCCTTGGGTGAGCTATATGTGGAAAAAGGAGAAACTGAGCGTTAACCTGTTTGCCTCCGGGCGTTACAGCAACCGCGACAATGCCACCGACAGTTGGGCGCAACGCCGCCGCGATGGGGCAAACGAAGGCGAATATGAAACCACATGGACCGACACCGTTTCGCAAACCGACAAAAGCCGTTCCTACAGCGGCAACCTGTTCATGAACATCGACTATGAAATCGATTCTATGAGCGACCTCTCGGTGAACGCTGGAGGCTTCTATAACGCAAATATAAACAAGATGTTACGCTCTGAGCAGCAAAACTTCTATTATTTGGATCTCATGCCCATCGACTCCGTACTGAGCGACAACACGACCAACAGCAACGATATGAGGTCGGTTTTCGGCAATTTAGGCGCGGATTACACAAAAAAGTTTGACAATGAAGGACATAACTTGCGCATTGGACTGAACGGACGTATCAGTACCAACCACGGCGAAGAGTTCTACAACAGGATGTTTGACGTATACACCGACTTGGACGAACACCGCTACATGCTCTCAAAAACCTACGATTACGGTGGCAGCCTCGATGTGCGCTACAACCGGCCTTATAGCAAAGACGGCGAACTCAGCTATGGCCTCCGCGCTGACCATTCGCAGATGGATAACACCTACGACCGTTTCAACGATACCATTGGCATTTTGGCCGATACGCTTCGTACTTATCGTTTGAAAGGTAGCAACAGCTCGATCAGCCCCGACGTCAACTGGACGCACCGCTGGGGAGGCTTCACGCTGAGTACAGGTCTCGGATTGGGTGGCGAGCGCATCAACTACAAATATATCAGCGACATGCCCTTTGCCGACGATAGCACCTTATATTATTTGACCGTCCGCCCGTCAATCCACTTGACTTATCGCACTGAAGACATGCACAACTTGAAGCTCAACTACTCGATGCGCATGTCGAATCCGAGATACAACCAAATCTCCAAGTTCCGCACATACGGCGAGAATAGTTATTCGGTGGGCAATCCCAACGGGCTGAAAAGCAGCTATACCCACAACGTGGAAGCGGGCTGGCAGAAGTTCTTCGAGCGTTTCGGCAACATCGGTATCGAAGGCTACGGTCGCTTGAGCACCAACGAAATCAGTTCGCTCACCGATGCAGAATACGACAACTACCTTGACCGAATTGTCAGTTTTTCAATGCCTTACAACATGGGTACGTCGTGGCGTTACGGTGCCTCGCTCAACATGACCTACCGTCCGAGCGGCTTCTTCAACGTGCGCCTCTTTGCCAACGTTTACAACTACGGCTACCGCATGGAATACGACCGCGTTGATGAGTTTGGCAACATCGAGCACAAGCTGACCGAGAACGAAAAGCTCTCATGGAGCGTGCGCGTCAACGCTTGGGCGAAGCTCTTCGACCGTCTGCAAGTGACGGCTTCGGCCAACTACAACTCGCCGACCATCGGCCTGATGAGCGAGCGCAAGGCGCGTTATTTCCTCAACATGGGTCTCCGCAGCGACTTCTTCAACCGCCGGCTGTCGGTGTTCGTCAACGTGCAGGACATCTTCAACTGGGGCGCGACGATTGGCTCCGGCTCCACCAACACCAACCCATATTATCTCAGCGACAGCACCCGAAAGATGCTCAACAGCCGCTACATCTCGGCGGGCTTCACCCTTCGTTTCGGCAAGATGGAACTCGAACGCCAAGCCAAGGAAGGCAGTAGCGAGACAGGCGATAGCTTGGAGTAATTTGACTATGGCCTATTGCCTATGACAATGGCCGCCCCACATTATGTGAGAGCGGCCATTGTTTTTATGACGTTGGCCAGTGGCCATAGTCATAAGCCATATCGATATCAATAACCGAAGATCTCCTCCGTGCTCACGCGCTTGATGGGGCCGAAGCCTTGGAGGGCCTTCATGTCGAGTTCCTTCTCGTTGCCGAGGATGACGTAGCGGTAGGGCTTGTTGGCCATCTGCTCCTGCTCAAACTTCACGATGTCTTGCAAGGTGACATTGGGCAGGGCGTTGTAGATGCGCTCGTTGAGGTCGTAGTCAATGCCACGGTTTTGGGCGCTCAGCCAAGCGTTGATGAGGCCGAACTTCGTGGTACGCTGGCTGGCCAAACGCTTCGTCAAGGCGTCCTTGGCAATGCCGAAGGCTTGCTCGCTCTCAGGCATATCGTCGAGGATTTCGAGGAAGTGGGTCACGCAGTCGATCATCTTGTCGTTTTGGGTGATGATGTGGGTGAAGAAGTATTCCTTTTGGTCCTTGTAGCTCGGCTCCATGTAGGCGGCAAAGGCGTTGTAGGCCAAGCCACGGGCTTCGCGCATCTCCTGGAACACGATGGTGTTCATGCCACCACCGTAGTACTCGTTGAACAAAGCCTTCACAGCAGCCTCTTCGGGGTTCCATTCGCGTTGCTCGTTGTGTATCATGCGCATGTAGATGTTCTTGGCATCGTAAGGAGCGATGACGATTTCGTTCTCGGGCGTGGGCTGCATCTCGTAGTGCTTGCCTTCGGGCACGGCTTGCAGCTCGGCCACGGTCTGGTGGTTCTCGGTGACGGCTTTGGCCATCTCCTCAGCGGTCATCGGGCCATAATATAACACGGTGTGCTTGTAGCTCTTGAGGTTCTTCAAAAGGTCAAGAAGCACTTGCGGGTCGAGCTTGCGCATTTCGGCGATGGAGAGTTGGTTGCGGCTCGGGTTGTAGGGGCCATAGATGCCGTAGTTCACCAAGGCGCTGAAGTTGCTGCGCTGGTTGAGCTTGGCATCCATGCGCGCTTTCTCCAACTGTTGGATGCACATCTCGGCTACCATCGGGTCGGGCTGGGCATTTTGTATCACGTTTTCCATCAAGGCCAAGGCTTGTGGCATATTTTCGCCCAAACCGTTTAAGGTGACGGTGATGTTACGAGCACCCACATTGATGTAGTAGGTGCATGCGAGTTTGTAGAATTGTTGCTTGATTTCCTCGTTGCTGAGTTGGTCGGTGCCGAGGTATTCAAGATATTGCGAAGCCAAGCCATAACGCAGGTCTGATTCTTCGCCGAAGTCGTAGCGGAAAGCCAACACGAAACGACCGTTCTCCTTGTTTTGCACATAGATGTATGGCAGGCCAGCCTCGGTGTTGCCGAAGGTCAAGTCTTTCTTGAAGTCGACAAAACGAGGCTCGATGGGATTCACTTCGCTGTTTTGCACTTCCTTCACGAAGTCGCTCACAAGGTCGCGGTTGGTCGGGATTGGCGTGATGGCAGGTTTGTCGATCTTTTTCTGGTTTTCGTCAACGCCTTGACGCTTGTAGACCACCACATAGTTGTCGTTGAAATGCTTGTTGGCGAAGTCAACGATGTCTTGTTTCGTCAGCTTGGAAATGCGGTCGAGGCGGCCGATGCTTTGTTCCCACGGCACCTCATTGATATAGGTGTCAACGAACATGTTGGCACGAGCCATATTGCTCTCCATCGAGTTGTAATAGCTGAGCTTGGCGTTGTTGATCACCGAAGGCAGAAGGTCGTCGGAGAAGTCGCCGCTCTTCAGTTTGGCGATTTCGGCAAGCAGCAGGTCTTTCGCCTCTTCGAGGCTTTGGCCGGGACGCGGCGAGCCACCCATGATGAAGCTGGTGTAGTCGCGCAAGGTTTGGCTACCAGCGTAGGCATAGAGCATCTGCATCTGCTGGTTGATGTCCAAATCGACGAGACCGGCGGTGCCGTTGCTCAGCATTTCGCCGATGACGTCCAAGGTGTCCACTTGCAGCGAGTTGCCACGATCGAAACGCCAGCCGAGCATCAGGTTTTCGGCTTCGAGGCCGTAGACGGTGGTGTCCTTGGAGGCGGTGATAGGAGCCAAAACGGGGAACTCAGGTTGCTTCACGTCGTCGCCAGGCTGCCAACCGCCAAAATACTTGTCGATGATGGCGATGACCTCATCGGGGTTGAAGTCGCCAGCCATGCAGATGGCCACGTTGTTGGGGCGGTACCACTTGT
>CAMKAR010000232.1 GCA_946410535.1 uncultured Bacteroidales bacterium | reverse complement strand
GGACACCTACCAACCGCTGCATCCCGATGACGAATGGTGGCAATTGGTGTGTCATGAATATGCCGACTTGACTCATGAGCACGATACATTGTATATGAGTAGTTACGACAATGGTATTGTCAACGGTTATGTGTGGTATCCCATCTATGGCAGCCGTCAGGATTACATGAACTACTATCAGCAATGCCGTGAGGTGACCATCGAGTGTTCCATTCCTTATACCCCAAATCCGTCGACGATGCCCATGTATTGGACCTATAATCACGAGAGCATGTTAAGTTACATGGAGCAATGCCTCTATGGGATTCATGGCAGGGTGACTGATTCGGTCTCTGGTGCACCTTTGGAGGCAGAGGTCACCATTCTCACCCACGATCATCACGGTTCTGCTGTCAGCAGTCATTTGCCTATTGGCGACTACCATCGTCCCATCAAAGGTGGCACCTACGAGGTGACGTATTCTTGCGAGGGCTATTACTCCAAGACCCTCACTTTGACGGTGGCCGACTGGGAGACCTTGGTGCAGGATGTGCAATTGGTACCGGAAGGGTATGGGGTCGAGGAGGACGGCCCTTCGACAGGCTCAGGGGCCTTTGCGGTTTATCCTAACCCGACCAACGGCGTTTTGTTTGTACAGACGTTGCACGCAACGTCTCTACCAGCGGAAACGTATCGCATCACCAATCTGATGGGCCAAACCATGTTGGCAGGCCAAATCAAGGCCGAAACCCAACAAATCAATGTTTCGTCATTGCCGCAAGGAATGTATTTCATTACCATTGCGGGCGAAACGCGGAAATTTGTGGTGAACTATTAGGTGAATAAAAGTTTCTTTGTATATTTGCGCGGACAAAACACAGAACGGCTATGGTACCAGACAACAAGGAAAAATACATTAATCCGTACACCGACTTCGGCTTTAAAAAACTGTTTGGCACGGAAATGAACAAGGATTTACTCATCAGTTTCCTCAATGCTCTGTTCAACGGAAGCGAAAAGGAGATTGAGGACGTAAAGTACCTCAATGGCGAGAATTTAGGCGACGGCTACGGTGACCGGCGTTCCATATTCGATGTATATTGCACAGCAAAGGATGGTAGCCGTTTCATCGTTGAAATGCAGAAGGCCGAGCAAACCTATTTCAAAGACCGTAGTGTTTACTATGCTACCACGCCCATTCGCCAACAGGCTCCAAAGGGGAAGTGGGATTATCACTTGGAGAATGTCTATACCGTTGGCATTCTTAACTTTGAGTTTCCCAATAACGAATACCCTGCCAACAGTTATCGTCACGAGATCAAACTGAAGGACGTGGAAGATAACCATGTGTTTTATGACAAGTTGACGTTTGTCTATCTCGAAATGCCGAAGTTCAACAAGTCCGAAGACGAATTGGTAACCATGTTTGACAAATGGATGTTTGTGTTGCGCAATCTTTCACGGCTACTTGAACGCCCAGTAGCCTTGCAAGATCGCGTTTTCAAGAAACTCTTTGAACAGGCTGAAATTGCGAGGTATTCAGAGGCTGAACGCAGGCAATATGAAGCGAGCCAAAAAGAGTATTGGGATTACACAAGTACGCTTGAGACAGCCGAGAGAAAAGGAATACTGAAAATTGCCCACAATATGAAATCCGATGGTGTTGCGACGGAAATAATAGTTAAATATACAGGTCTCTCTACAGAAGAAATTGAAGCATTATAAAAACGCCAAAGGCAAAACGCGGAAATTTATGGTGCGTTAATTGACGTTTTTTCCATCGAGATTGTTAGGCCGCAAAAAAAATGTATCTTTGCGGCCTGACAATTTCTTTTTTTACGATGAAAAAACGCGCATTTACCTTGTTATTGTTGCTCGCCGCAAGCCTTTACGCCTCGGCGCAAAGCATCGAACATGTCTATCATTTTGGTCAGCCCAAGGTTCAGCAAATGGGTGAATACCAAACGATTTCATTCGAACAAACGCTCTCGAACGGCACCGTCGGCGAGCCGCTGCTGCCTTGGCAGAGCGTCAGCCTGATGCTGCCGCAAAACACCGAAGCCACCGCCATCCGCGTGACTTTGAGCGACTTCACGGAGCTGGAAGGACACTACAACCTTATGCCAGCCCAAAAAGCGCGTCCCATATCCGACGACAGCCCATTTGTCTTCGAGAAAAACGAGGCGCTTTACCGCTCCAATGTAGCCTACCCGAACAAGACCTTCAACGCGGTCAGCACGCAAGTGCTCAACGGCGTGTCGTTTGCCTTTGGCGGCTTCACGCCCGTGAAATACAACCCCGCCTTGGGCAAGGTCAGCTATGCCCAAACGGTGACGGTTACCGTCGACTACCAAGCCTCGCGCGCCGACCATAGCCGCAAGCTCTGGCTCAGGCCCGAGACGCAAAACAGCATCCTTCGCCTCGCACAAAACGTCGAGATGATGGAAAGTTATGCCCGTCGCGACGGCCAACTGCCCACTTACGAAATCCTGCTCATCACGCCTTCGCAATATGCAAGCAATTTTGCTGAGTATGTGGCACTTTACGCGGGTCGTGGCCTGCGCGTCCGCGTGACGGCCTTGGAGGACATCTACGCCTCGATGGACGGTCGCGACAACCCCGAGAAAATCCGCAACTACATCATCCAAGAATACGAAAACAATGGCATCTCGATGGTGATGATGGGCGGCGATGTCGACTTGGTGCCCTACCGCAGCCTGTGGTGCAACGCCCAGCCGGGCTACGAGGACCATGTGCCTTCCGACACTTACTACGCCTGCCTCGACGGCACCCTCAACGACGACGGCGACAACAAATGGGGCGAAATCGGCGAGGACGACCTGCTGCCCGAATTAGCCATCGCACGCCTGCCTTTCAACAACGCCAACCAGCTGCAAACCATCCTTTCAAAATCGTTCAGCTACACCACTGCACCTGTTTTAGGCGAGTTCCGTCGCCCCATCCTCGGTGGCGAACATCTCGGCGACGGCGTGTATGCCAGCGCCGACTTGGAACGTCTCATCGGCGAATGTAGCTTCAACGGCTACACCACCTTCGGCTACCCCGAAGACTATGATTTCGTGCGCATCTATGAGTCGCCTACCCATGCTTGGAATGCAGCCGAACTGGCCGCTGCCATCAACGACGGCTGCCAATACGTGAACCACTTCGGTCACGCCAACACGAGCTATGTTTCGGGCTGGTACAACTGGGACATCACCCCTTCCCTCTTCGCAGGTGCCAATGGGCAAGACCATAACTATTTCATTTTCAAGAGCCAAGGCTGCATCTGTGGCGACTTTGCCGACGACTGCATCTTGGAGCGCATGGTCAATAACCAAACGGGGGCCGTGGCTGCCATCGGCAACTCGCGCTATGGCTGGTACAGCCAGACGGGCGACGGTCCCTCCAACCACTACCACCGCGAACTCATCGACGCCCACTGCCACGAACGCATCGCGGGTCTCGGCAGTGCCTTGAAGGAAAGTAAGATACAGACCGCGCCTTTCGTCACCATGGACGGCGAAATCGGGGTGCTGCGCTGGACGCTCTACGCCCTCAACATCATGGGAGATGTGGCCTTAAACGCCTGGTTCGACGAGCCTTTCACGCCCGAAATTGAGTGCGACACTATCCTCATCGTGGGTGCCGACCGCATCCCCGTCAAGGTAAAGGACGAAAACGGCGAAGGCGTCTATAACTTCGAGTGCCGCCTCTTCAAAGGCGAAGAGCTGATTGCCCTTGCCACGACAAACCACGAAGGCGAATCCGAACTGCGCTTTGCGCCCGTCAACAATACCGACTTGCTCGACCTTTACGTCACCGGCATGAACGGCTGGCCGCAACACATGACACTTCGTTTCAACGACACCAATTGCGCCCATGTGCTCATCGACAGCTACACCCTCAACGACCCCGACGGACAGGTGGACTTCGGCGAAAACCAGAGCCTCAACGTGACGTTCCGTAACGTGGGCAACGTAGAAGCCGGCGATGTGGAAGCTTGGTTACATTGCCTTATGCCTGAATATCTTAGCATCACACAAAGCCATAACATGATAGAGCATATCGACGCTTATGGTTCGGTGACTATCGACAATGCTTTTG
>CAMKAR010000231.1 GCA_946410535.1 uncultured Bacteroidales bacterium | reverse complement strand
GGCGCATACTGGCACTGGATCAAGGCGTAGCCGTTGTTGAGGTAGCCTTCCTTGGTGACGAACATGCTGTACTCCAGCTGGTGCGTGCCCTTCGGAAGAAACTCGATGAAGAACTCCATGTCGGTGTCGGTGTTGCTCTGGTAATAGCTCATGCGGTCGTTGTACTCGTAATGCGAGATTTGCTCTATCGGCTCGAAACCGGCGGCACGAAGGTCTTTCACGAAGACATAGCTCATGTCTTGCTCGTTGGTGAAGGTGATTTTCACGGTCAACTTGTCGCCCACTTTCAAGGCTTGGTTTGTGACAGGAACCAGTTTCTTGCCCTTTTCATCCACCGTCTCCACAAACAGCTCGCGCTTGATGGTGAAGCCCGCCTCACTCTGCTTCACTTCGTCGATGGGGACGAAATACTGGCGGAACAGACCGCCCCAAACCAAGTGGTTGGTCGGGTTGTTAACGGTGAGTTGGCGCATCTCCGAAGTTACCTCGTCGGCGTTCCAGCGGCGTTGGATGAAACCCGTACCGGCCACGCCACCTTCAGTATTAATAGGTGTGTTGCCAAAACGCAGCGTCACTTCCTTGCCTTCGGCAAACCAGTCGCTACCGCGCATCAGCAGGGCATAGCAGGCATCGGCGGTGGAGGCGGAGTTTTCCCAACTGTTAGTCTGCTTCTGGGTGAGCAACCACACGCGCAGCTGGTCGATCATATCCTCGTCCTTGTCGATTTCGGCGAAGGCGGCCATGATGTTGGCGTGGGTGGCGATGTGCGACTCGAACGAGAAGTATTTCTTCGGCCAGTACATGCCGATTTGCTCGTTCTTTTGAGCGGTCTCCTTGAAGCTCTGGATCATCAGCTTTGCGGTCTTCTCGTTGCCCATGCGGTGGAGCACCAAGGCACCCTTCGAGCGCATGTTGAAGTTGAACGAGGTCCAAGTTTCGTCGAGGCTCTTGAGGTAGTATTTCTTGGCCGTGGCGAAGTCCTTGTCGGAGTTTTGCTCCTTGAAGAAACTCAAGGCATAGAGTTCGTTCAAGGTGCCGCTGCCGATGGGCCAGTCCTTGCCCTTGCTGAGGCGTTTCATCTCGCGGTAGGTCTCGGCCACCTCGTATTCGAGGTAACGCACGGCCTTGTCGCAGATGTGTTGCGCCGTGTTTTGGTCGGCTTGGCTCAGCGAACTCCACGCGCCCATCTTCTGCAACTTGCCGAAGCCGGCGAGGATGTAAGTTGAAATGTAGGGACTTTCAGGCATCCCATCCATCCACGACCAGCCGCCGTTGTATTTCTGTTTCTGCTCGATGAGCTGCAAGGCACGGGTCTGCTGTCCGCGTAGGTTGTTGATTTCAAATAGGTTGGCGATGCGACTGCGTTGTTCGGTCTCACTCTTGGCTTCGAGCACCCAGGGCGTTTCTTGCAGCATGATGGCCTTCAGGTCCTGGTCCTTTTCGAGTTGCGAGAGCAGGGCATCGGGCGTCTCAATTTGCCATTTCTTGATGTAAGCCAACAGGTTCGGGATGTGGTCGGCGATGTAGGACGAGAGCGTGTTGGCGTAGAACACGTAGAAGGCGGTCTCGGCGCGGTCGGTGCTAACGTTGGCCAGGTAAGGCAGGGCCTGCACGGCGTACCACACGGGGTTGGTGCTGAAGTTGAGCGTCAGGCTGTAGTCGCGCTCGTGGCTGTCAGGATTAGCGATGGCCTCAAAATCAAAGACTTGTTCGGTCTCGGCCTTCACGGTGATGGGCAGGGTCTGCGTCATGAAGATCTCGCTGCTCAGCACGGGCAGGAGGTGCTGCTCGGCATCGCTGAACTGTCCTGCGTAGGCCGTGAAGCGGAAGGCCAAGAGACTCAAATCATACTGTCCCTTTACCTTCCAGCGCACTTCCTTGCTGCGACCGGGTTGGATGGTCTCCATCGGGATGGTATAGGTCCCTGAGCCTGTCGAAGGGCCGTCATTGATTATCAAATCCACAGGCTCCATCGTGCCTGCATCAAAGATTTCGAGTTTCGCCTTGGGCGCAACGGGTTCGTCGCCCGTGTTGATGACGTTGGCCACGAACCACAGCGTGTCGTTGTCGTACATATAGCGCGGCATGTCGGCCATGATCATCACGGGCTTCGAGGAAGTAAAGGTATAGTCTTTACTACCCGTTTTGCGGTCTTTGGTGTAGGCCAGCAGCATAAGGCGCCAGCGCGTGAGGGCATCGGGCATGGTGAAGCTGAAGGTCGTGCTGCCGTCGGCATTGGTGCGCAGTTGCGGGAAGAAGAAGGCTGTCTCGTTGAAGTTCTCGCGGAGGGTGGGCTCGGAATTAGAATTTACATCTTCTAATTGTTCTTTGTCTTCAAGCATTCCATTGGTAACTTTAGCCAAACCATCATAGGAATCATTTAATGGCGTAACTTCTTCCATTACAACTGAAGCAGCCATAGTAGGACGACTATCCTCCATTTCCATGGCAGCTTCCTCAACCATATAAACTCCACCTTTACTTAAAACTCTGAAACGATTTCTTTCAGTACGATAACCAAAACCATACCCGAAATCGAAGAACGGCGCATCGGAAGGCAGGCTGAAGTTGAAGAGTTCGGCAAAATAGAGGTAGCCTATGGCCGTGCGCGACGAAGTGAAGCTGTGGCCATCGGTACCAAAACTGCTGCCATAAACGCCCGAGGGACTCATGTTGAACCACCAATAGTTGCGCTCAAACTCATCGAGCGAGGCATCATACATTCCCGCAAGCAAGGCGGCTTCCAAGGGCTTGTCCTTGTAGTCGCGGACGGTCACTTCCCAAGTCTCTTCGGCACCGGGACTGAGCTTGTCGCGCACAGTGGCCAACTTCACGTCCAAGTCGTAGTTGTCGAAGGGAACGGAAACGCTCATGCGGTTGGTATGGAGGCTGTTTTCCTTCACGAAGGCATAACGCCACGCAAGGCCGCCACGGTCGTTTTCAGTCACCTTATATGACAAGGTCTGCACCTCGTCGCTGAGGGTGATTTTCTTGTCAAGACGGACTTCGTCGCCATGAAGCAACTGCACCCAGATGTCCACCGCTTTGGCCGAAGTGCCAAGGCTGAGTTGGATTTCGTCGCCAGGATGGGCCGTCGATTTGTCCAAATGATTCCATTCCATCGTGGTGAAAGGCAGCTTTTTGGAGCCGTTTTCAAACACGGTGAACTGTTGCGAGGTCATCGCCAACGGGTCATCGAGACTCTTGAGTTCCACGATGTATTTTCCAGGTTCAAGGGCCTTGCCTTCGTAGAACTTGGCCTTGTCGTCGACGCTAATTGTGGCATCATCGACCAGCGTCTTGTTTTGCTTGTCGTAGAAACTGTATTCCGGGAACAATCTTGCCAATTCCTCATCGCTCAACAACTGCCTGTCAAGCGTTTCACGCTGTCCCATCGCCTCAAAATAGTTGATTTTCTTACTATTCTCAATGCGGTAAATCTTCCGCGCAATGCGGCTCTTGGCGGGCTGCCAGCTGAGGTTGCTCACCGTGATTTGGTACTTGCCCATCTCGGATTTCTCGACTTCGGAAGGCAAATCCGTGCTGATGGCGATTTCGTTGTAACCCGCACGGATACTGTAGGTGTCGGAGTGGGTCTCGCCTTGCTTGCTCGTGGCGGTCACTTCGATTTCGTAGGTGAACATAGGCTGTTTCTCGGGCGCGATGGTCTTGGAAGGCTTCAGGTTGAAGGTGACGGCAAACTTGCCGCTTTCGTCGGTGCGGCCCTTGCCGAAGGTGATTTGCTCGTCCTCTACGGTTGGGTACCACCACCACCAGCAACGCCACGGGAATGAGGTCTTGCGTACCACGCGGTACGAATATTCCACATCGTCCAAGCCGAAGCCAGCGTAGGCTTTCACGTCGCCGCGCACTGTAACTTCTTGGTTGAGTTTGTATTGCTCTTTCGGCTGTTCAAAGTTGACTTCGAAGGTCGGGCGTTTGTACTCCTCCACGCGAATGGTGGTGTTGCCACGGTTCGCATTAAGGTGGAACACGCCATTCAATCGGTCGGTGGGAATGACGAAGGAGCCGCTGAACGAGCCGTATTCGTCAGTGGTGAACTTGGCCGAAGTGATTTCCTGCCAGTTGGCATCGCGGAAGGAAACGTTTTCAGAATAACCATTCAC
>CAMKAR010000230.1 GCA_946410535.1 uncultured Bacteroidales bacterium | reverse complement strand
ACAACCTGCTGACCGAGCCGGGCTATTACACCGCGGTGATTGAAGGTGAGGAATGCGACAGCGTCGTAGGCCTCAACCTGTTTCACGTCATGGAGGACGTGACCGAGGCTTCCGAAACCGACATCCAAGTGTGGCCCAACCCCACGAATGGCGTCCTACATATCTCAGCCGACCCGAATATTAAGGTGGAAATCTGCAACCTCTTGGGTCAGATGGTGCTTCGCACCGAAAACACTTCGGATATCGACATCAGCGGCCTCGAAAACGGCGTTTATTTCCTGAGAGTCAACAATAAAAACGGCAGAAACAAAGTCACTAAAATCATTAAGGAATAATGGCAAAGGCATATTTTTCAGCAGGTTGCTTTTGGGGCGTGGAGTATTACTTCAAGCGCCTCAAGGGCGTGACGAAGACCGTCGTCGGATTCATGGGCGGCGAAATCGAAAACCCGAGTTACAAACAAGTGAAAACCGGTACGACTGGGCATTTGGAAACCATCGAAGTGGAATACGACCCCGAACAGGTTTCCTACGAAGCCTTAGTGCGTTATTTCTTCGAGATCCACAACTTCGAGCAAGCCGACGGACAAGGCATCGACATTGGAACACAATACCTCTCCGCCATTTGGTTCAACGACCTCGCGGAGCGCGACACTGCCATCCGTATTTTCGGCGAACTGATGCAGATGGGCTACCATCCCGCCACGCAGATCCGGCAAGTCATGCCCTTCTACCCTGCCGAGGACTACCATCAGGATTACTTAGACGAAAGGCAGGAGATGCCAGAATGTCACGTTTATAGGAAGATTTTCTGAAAACTTGTAGGGCTGTCATATTATGACAGCCGCGCCAATCATCCAAGCGCGGCTGCCACGGTGTGACAGCCCTACAAACCAATTTTAGGGTTTATTCTACAACAAATTTCCGTACAGCACCATCAATGTCAATGAAATACATCCCTTTTGGCAGGTTGGCGACATTGATTTGTTGCGATTCATCGGTGATTTGACCCATCATCAGGGTTTGGCCCATCAGGTTGGTGATACGGTAGGTCTGGTCTGGTAGAGACGTTGCGCGCAACGTCTGTACAAACAAGATACCGTTCGACGGGTTAGGATAGATGCTGAATCCGACCTCGTTTTCCTTCAAACCATCCGTGCCCACCACGACGAAATTGTGGATGCCGTCTGTGGCCAAGGCGGGTTCCGATTCGCAGCTGCCGCCAGGAATCGTGTTGATGGCGGTCACCTGATAATAAAAGGTGGTCGAGGTGATGTCGTTGTCGTCGTAGCTCACGCTGTCGCCGTCGGCCATGCCAATCATCTCGTAGTTGCCGCCATCGGTGGAACGGTAGATGTAATACGCGTAGGTCTCGCTCGTCGTTCCCGACCAAACCGCGTTGGTCACGGTGATATTGTCGATGCAAAGGGCGTAGTTGGCCACCGTCGAGCAATGGCGGAAGCCAAGGTAAATCTCCTGGCCCGCGTAGGCCGAAAGGTCGATTTCATATTGCGAATAGGGGTGCGAGCTGGTCCAAGTCATCAAAGTGGTGATGTCCGTTCCATCGGCAGAGGCCACGGCCACGCCAAAACGCTCGGCGGCATAGCTGGGGTCGAAGCCTGCGGCGAAGAAGGTCATCTTAGCATTGGGCAGCACCTTGATTTTGGGCATAAAGGCATAGTTGTCGGGCGTGAGTGCGCCGTAATCATTGTTATAGGAGAACGAAGTCAGCGAGGCGTTGGTGCCCGTGTTGTTCACGCTGCCGTCGGGGTTCATACCTCCTGCGGCATAGATGCCGAACACAAAGCCGTCGCCATCGGCATCGATGAAGGTCCAGCCTTGCGGGTCGTCCTCGAAGTCGGTGAAGATTTCGCGTTCCCAAGTCAGGGTCACCTTCTGTCCGTTCCATTCAGCAGCCAAGTTCTTCGGGGCCAAGCAGTTCAGTTCGGCCTCTGCGCATTGCGGCTCGGCGAGTGCGTAATAGTCGCCCGACTCACGGCTGCCGTCTTGGATCACACGGATGCAATAATCTGTGGTATAGCGGTTCACGTCGTGCGTAAACGAAGTCTCGCCGTGATTGAGCGTGGCAATCAGTTCGTTGTTGGCATAGACCAAAGCACCTATGGCATTGCGCGTCACTTCGGCCTCAATACCCGTCAATCGGATATTGTCGACGCAAAGGAAATAGGTCTCGCCCGTCGTGTTGAAGTGGCGGATGGCCACATAAATCTGCTGTCCGGCGTAGGCCGAGAGGTCGGCGGAATATTCGGTATAGCTGCCCGTGCTGTTCCATTCCTCAATCATCACGAAATCGGCGGCATTGGTGTTGCCCGTGGTCGACACAGCCACGCCAAAGTGCTCAGGGTCAGGCGCAATGCCAGGCATATCGGCATCGCAAGCCATAAAGGTGATGCGTCCGTTTTCGCTCGGGGTCAGGCGCGGCGTGACGATGAAATTGTCGGGATTGAGCGCGCCCGGACCGTTCATCCACGAGAAGGAGCGCAGGCCGATGCCGCCGCCATAGCCGCCGTAGGGATACACACGGAACTGCTGTCCGTCGTGGTTGGCGTCGATGAGGGTGAGGTCGGAGAGCGTGCTGTCGGCGAAGTCGTAATAAAGTTCGTCCACGATGACGGGGTTAGTCATTTCGGGCAAAGTCCACGAAAGCTGCACTTGGTTGCCGTCGCTTTGGGCTTGCAGTCCCGTGGGCGAGCCTTGGAAATGGTCGCTCGTGCGGTAGGTCCAAGCGCATTCGTTTTCAAGCGTTGTGCCGTCCTCGTAATAGGCGCGAATCGTAGTTGTGTGGCTCGAACCATCCGCGAAACCGTCGGTATTCAACAGATAATGCCTGCCGTATTGATAGGTGGCAACGGTTTGGCCATCAAGGATGATGTCACTATAAAGCAAAAACTTCGCATTGTAGTTTCCCACGAAGATTTCATCGACACACATGGCGAACTTGTCGGTGGAGTTAAAATGCCGGATGGCGAGATAAACCTCTTGTCCAGCATAAGCCGAAAGGTCGACGGAATAGCGGTGCCAACCGCCTTGACGGTTTTCGTCGCCTTTTGCGGACAATGTCCATTCCTGAAGCAAGGTGAAGGCCGATGGATCATCATTGACCGTGGTCGAAATGGCCACTCCGAAATGCTCGGCGGGATATGCCTCGTCCATTGCGCTGGCATAAAACAACATTACAGCGTTTTCAGGGAGGGTCACACGCGGCGAAACCAAGAAATTGTTAGGCGTGAGCGGCGAAGTGGAAGCGTTGTCGTAGGAATACGACACCATCATACCGTTGGAATTGCCAAATCCCATACCGCCTTCCGTAGGCAGTTGCCAGTTGTGGGCATCGCCGTCGGCATCGATGAGGGTCCAGTCGAGGAGACGGCCTTCGTCGAAATCCTCTTCAAAGTCCCAAAAGTAGGCTCCATCGGGGGAATAATAGCCAGGCGCATGGTAAATCACATAGCCAGAGGCCGACACATAGTTTTCAACGCCCTGTTGGGCTTTGGCCTCAAAGGAAGCCGTCATTAGCAGTACCATCGCAATTAATGGCAGGGTAATTCTTTTCATTAAATTTTGTATTATGTTAATAATCAATTAATTATATTAAATTTCTTTTTCAAACGGACTGCAAAGATAGGATATTTTGGCAAAAAACTCCTTATTGATGTTTGAGCAAAATATAATTTGACTATTTTTGCACATCATTTCACTAAACATTCAATTATGGCAAAAAACATCGAAGAAATCAAAGCCGCGTTGGCCGCTTGTGGCATCACCGGCGCAAAGGAAGTCTACTATAACCCGAGCTACGAACAACTCTTCAAGGACGAGATGGACCCCGCCCTGACAGGCTACGACAAGGGCGTGTTGACCGAACTCAACGCCGTCAACGTGATGACGGGCATCTACACAGGACGCTCGCCCAAGGACAAATACATCGTCATGGACGAGAACTCGAAAGACACCGTTTGGTGGACCACCGAGGGCTACAAGAACGACAACCACCCGATGACGCAAGAGGTTTGGGAACACGTCAAGTCGCTGGCCAAGAAGCAACTCTGCGACAAGAACCTTTATGTGGTCGACGCTTTCTGCGGCGCCAACAAGGACACCCGCATGGCCGTCCGCTTCATCATGGAAGTGG
>CAMKAR010000229.1 GCA_946410535.1 uncultured Bacteroidales bacterium | reverse complement strand
TTGGCCTGGAGTCTGGCCGACGATAACATCGCCCGATCCAAGGACTCTGATGATACTGATTTGATCGGCTTCGTTTTGTGCCTTCATCGTTCCGAAGGCCAGCAGCAGCAAGGCTGCCAAAATCATTCTTTTTTTCATTTTATTGATGTTTTAGTTGTTTGTCTGTTTTTCTGACACGGGACTTCGGGACGCGAGACTTCCGTTTTCCACGGGATGACAGTCTCGCAGTCTCGTGTCTCACGTCATCAATCGTAATACGGAAAAAGGGCGAAAAAGTTACAGACATAGCGAAAACTTTTCAAACAAACGCTGCCATATACAACGGAACATAGAGTATATTGTCGGTCCTTTCGAAGTTGAACTTGTTCATTACCATCACCTTGCCAATCTTTTCGGGTTGCTCCTGCAAGGCCGTATCCACCGAAGCGTGACGCTTGTAGCTGTCGCCCGACTTCACCTCGATGATGGTCGCTTTATTGTCTTCTGCCAGCAAAAAATCTAACTCCTGACGACTCTTGCGGTCGTAATAATGCAACTTCCGCCCATGCTTGCGCAACTCGGCGGCCACGAAATTCTCCGTCAAAGCGCCCTCGTTGATGTCGATCTCGCCTTGCATCACCTTGTATTGGATGTTGTCGCCCCACAACGCGCACAACAGGCCCGTGTCAAGCATATACACCTTGAAGAGGCTTCGGTTCTCTTCCTGCTCGAACGGCAAGGCCAACGAGTGCAGGTTGTAGCAAAAATAAGCCACGCCCGCATCGTCGAGCCACGAAGCCGCATCCTCGTACTTCTGCATCGAGGCTGTCTGTTCCATGTTCTTCAGGATGAAACGCTTCTTCTGCTTGCTGAGTTCCGAAGGGATGGCATCGAAAAAACGCTTCGCCTTGGTCTTCTGCTCGGCGGCGTACTTGGCGATGTCGTCGCGATAGCTTTGGATGATCTTCCTTTGCTGCAACAAAGTGGCCGCAAAATCGGCATTGCCCAAAAACGTGGCCACCACTTGCGGCATACCGCCAACAATCAAATACTCACGGTAATACTTCATCATCTGCTCATGCACGAAACTTGTGACCGGCACTTGGCTCAAATAGGCCGTGCGCAAGCCCTCCACGGCCATTTCGCTCACGCCACGCGCCCAAAGAAACTCCTCGAAATCCATCGGGAACATCTCGATTTGCCGCTCAAAACCAACCGGAAACGACGACACCTCCTTATAATTGATACCCAGCAGCGACCCTGATTCAATATAGTCATACACGCCTTCCTCCACCAAAAACTTGATGGCCGTTCGTGCATTCGGGCAACTCTGGATCTCATCGAAAAAAACCAAAGTCTTGCCCTTGACAAAAGGGCCATAACCCATCAACGAGAGGTTGCCGATGATGGTGGCCGTGTCGCGCTTGCCGTCGAAAGCGATCCTTGCATTCGGGTCAAGCTCGAAGTTGATTTCCACGAAATGCTGGTAGTTTCGCCTGCCAAATTCGCGCACAATGGTCGTCTTTCCCACCTGACGAGCACCCTTGATTAAAAGGGCTTCCTTATGGGGTAAATTCTTCCAATCTCTTAAAAACCTGATTATCTTTCTTTTATACATAATTTAAGTAACTTTTTGCAGGTATTTCGCTGCAAAGATAGTAACTTTTTGCAGATAAAAACAAGTTTTTATAGTAACTTTTTGCAGGTAATTTCGCCTTTTCAAGGTAACTTTTTGCAGGTAAAGTATTCTCAAAATCCATTTTTCAAAGGTCGACAACTGCGTGGAAATAGCATTTGCGCTCGGCGGTGAGGGTGTCGCCTTCGTTCAGTTCAAGTTTCACGTAAACCTTTTGCAAGTCAGCATTGCGCAAACATCCACTTAGGCCTTCAACGGTGAATTTACGATTTTCGTTAGCCTCCATTTTCACCTCCATTTTTTTCTCAAACAGCAGATGGTTTTCAAGGTCGCACACCGTGACAGACAAAGTGCCATCGATGCTGCGTAGCAGGTCAGAGGTAACATAAACACCATAATCCTTCTTGTCGAGACTTAAAAGCACTGGTGCATAGAGGGTTTTCAGTCTTTCGTGGAACACTTTGGGGTTGCCGTAATAGTCGATGGACGACCATGACGTCACAGGCCAGGCATCGTTAAGCTGCCAATAGAGCGTACCCATGTTGTAGGGCTTCGCCGTGCGGTGCGCCTCGATGGCAATTTCCATTCCGTAGGCTTGCGAAAGTTGGCTCAGATGCACATATTCCTCAAAGTCTTTCGGCTGGGCATCGGGGTAATAGCGTTTAATGAAATCGTCGATTTGTCGGGTGCCACGGGCGTGTTTTTGGTGCGCTGCAATCACCTCGGCATCCTTGCTCAGCTCCTCGCCTTGCGCGATTTTCAGCAAAGTTTGGTAATCGGGATAGCTTTGGTAGCCGTATTCACTGTTGAAGCGACCCACTTTCTCGCGATAGACCTCGTAGGGCAACTCGCCCCACCAAACGCCCCAATAGTGCACGTCGCCTTCGGTCAGGCTTTCGGGTCGACCCCAGCCTTTCGAGGGTGAGCTGGGCCAATAGGGTCGCGTACCGTCAAATTGCGCAACGGCTTGAGGCAGGATGTCTTCAAACAATCTGTCATAGCCTGCTTTGATGGCTTTGTCGTCTTCCTCGCTCCAGCCCAATGACTGCTGCCAGCCCCAGTTGTAGTAGCCTTCCGAAACCTCGTTGCCACCGCACCACAAGGCCAACGACGGATGCGAAGCCAAACGTTTCACCTGTTCTTCCGCTTCAATCCTAGCGTTTTCGAGGAAAGCCTCGTCGTAGGGATACATCGTGCCGGCATACATAAAATCCTGCCAAACCAAGATGCCATATTTGTCACAAAGCGTGAAAAAGTCTTCCGAAGGATAAATGCCGCCGCCCCACACGCGCAGCATATTGAAATGGGCGTCTTTGGCTTGCTCCAAGAGTTGAATCGTATGATCAACATCATTCCAAGTCTCAATCATCTCCTCAGGCACATAATTGGCGCCTTTGGCATAGAATGGCACACCGTTCACCTTAAAATAGAACGTCCGCCCGATGCTGTCAGGCTCATCGACCATCTCGAAGGTTTTAATACCAGACCATATTTTCTTGAAATCCAAGATCTTATCACCGTCTTTTAGGAGAACATCAAAGACATAAAGCGGTTGTTCGCCCATCTCGTTGGGCCACCACAACTCTGGATTTTCTATTTCAAAGTTCAGGATCTCATTTTGGGTACCGCCATTAAAATGTATGGTTTTCTCACTTTTTTTCTCACCATTGACATAGATTTCCGCCACGTAATTTCCTTCCGCCCTACTTTCCATTTCAAGGCAAAAACGCATCGTAGCCTTTTCGTTATCAACATTTTCCGTGACAACATAAGCGTTTTGCAATTTCGCATCAGACCAACCCAACAATTCCACCCGTTTCCAGATGCCCACATTCTTGTATTTCGGAGCCCAGTCCCAGCCATGCTGATAAGGTGCCTTGCGCGTGACGGCGTATTTCTCAGGCAAACGAGGCTGATGTTGCTCATACAAAGCCAATTGTGTGCTGTCATAACGAAGGAAATGCACTTCTAAAAGGTTGTCTTTCTTTTTCAACAAGTCTTTCACCTCGTGTTTCCAAACGCGGAATTGGTTGTCAGCAAAGAAGAGTTTTTCGCCGTTCAATTTCACTTCTGCGTAGGTGTCGATGCCTTCAAACTCCAATTCAACCACCTGCTTTTCAAGCAAATCCTTATCTACATCAAAACGCAAAGTGTAGTCCCAAGGATGGTCTGAAATCCATAGCAATTGGTTCTCCACCATGCCGAGATAGGGATGCGGGATGAGGCCGTTTTTATAAAGGCTCTGCTGCACCACCGAGGGCACATCGACCTGCATATTAATATCTAAGGTGTCGCCCGTGAGCGTCCAGCCTTGGTTGAGGAGTTGCGCAACGACGTTGGGCTTTTCGGGTTGTTGGCACGCTGTAAAAGCGAATGCCAGTAACACCAAGAGAAGTAGTTTTTTCATAGTCAAAACGGATTCAGTATCTTTTCCATTTCGTAAATCAAGTCCTTGTTCGACTCCATCCAGACCATCGTGGCACCTGTGTTGTCCTTCTGGTTGGGATAGAGCTTCTCGTTGAAGCGCGGCACCCAGTGGG
>CAMKAR010000228.1 GCA_946410535.1 uncultured Bacteroidales bacterium | reverse complement strand
CTCAACGTGAAGAGCGTGCCAGGCAAGCCCGACATCGTCATGCGGCGGTATCGGACGGCGATTTTCGTGAATGGATGTTTTTGGCATGGTCATTTTGTTGAGTTTAGTGTTGAGAGTTTAGAGTTTAGAGACAATGGCTCAAAGTGTTGCAAGATTCCCCAGACAAATCGGGAATTTTGGGTGAACAAAATCAAGCGGAACCAGGAGCGCGACGAGCGCAACTACCAATTGCTTCGCGACAACGGTTGGCAGGTTATCGTGGTTTGGGAATGCCAGCTGCAACAAAAAAAGTTGGAGACCACTATGTTGCAAGTTGAACTCCAACTCAATGAGAATTTTCTGGCCCTGCACCAACCGAAACCGAAGCCTTACGAATCCGAGGAAGAAACTCCCCTTTCGATGGCAGCAGAGTCCCGCAATTGATGGCTTACTCTTTCACCAACTTGACCGTAGTGGAGCCATTGGCCCCGATGATGCGAGCCACGTAGACGCCTTGGGCACATTCGCCCAAATCAAGTTCGGCACGGCCTTCCTCAACCATGGCCGAAGCCACTTGCTTGCCAAACAAATCGAACACGACGACTTCACCGTTGGCGATGTTGGCTTCAATTGCGACCAAACCCGTGGTAGGATTGGGGCTCACAGAAGCCGTGACGGTGGTCAGTTCACCAACGCCCACGCCTTCCTCGTTTCCAACTCTCACGTCGTCGACGTAAAGTCCTTCGCCATTGTGGCCTACACCAACAAACGAAATCTGATATGTGGCAGAAGGATCAGGGAGCTTGAATAATGCTGATTCCCAATCGTTTGTAGCATAAATATAGATTTCGATGAGCTGCCATGGCTCTTCGGGTGCCGTGCGATACCAAACCGACAGCTCCTCCACACCAAACTCACCTTGCAGTTGCTTGTGCTTAAACTCGATCACCGGGTCGGTGACGGCTGTGATGTCCATCGGTTGCGAAATAAGACGGGCCTCACCGCCAAGCCAGATGAAGAAAGCGGTATTGTTAAGGATGACATAGCCTGGGTCGACCACCCACGGGTCGGTGCCCGAAATGATTTCGTTTTGCCAGCAATGGAAATCATCGGAGCCTTCAAAATCATCGAAAAACGGCATATCGTCAGTCACGACAATCCCACCGCAAAGCGTGGTGAAACTGACAGGAGTGGCCCATTCCGATTCGTCGCCTTCACCGCATTTGGCCTTAACGCGGAAGTTATAAGTCGTTTCAGGCATTAAGTCTTCCATCAGGTAGGGCTGCTCGTCAACTTCGTATTCCCTACCGCTCATCTCGATGGTCCAGCCGGTTTCGTTGCCCGTAGTCGACCAATGCAACATGGCAGACGACGCGGTAATCTCGTCGGCATAGAGGCTGACGGGGCGCGCACAGCCCATCGTCGACATGATTTCGATATTGTCGACAAAGATGTACATTCCGCCAAGGCCCCTACCCAAGAAAGAAACCTGATAGGTGGCGCTAAGGTTCTCAAGTTCAAAGGTTTCCTCATAGAAATTTTCGTAGTCGCTGAAGCTATAAGCGCCCAACAAATGCCACGCGTCGTTCTCGGAAGAACGGTAGCTGACTTCGAGCACATCGTTTTCAAAGATGCCCATCATGGCATAAGAGAAACTGAAAGTGGCACCACCGATGGCCGACATGTCGAGCGTTGGAGAAATGAGACGGGCCTCGTCGCCATTGTTTTCATAGGTGAATGAAGCCACATTGGAATTCGTTCCGTCAAGGAGTGTCCAATTGCCACCATTGGGTTCCACCGTCCAGCAGTCGAAGCCGTCGCCTTCGAAGTCCTCAACGTAAGGCTGACTGTCAGTAATCGGGATGACGCATTGGCCAAACGACGTGGCCGCTGTCAGGAAAAGGATTGCCGTTGCAAGCAACGGGCGCATGATAAAGTGTTTTTTCATAGGGGTTGATTATTTTTGATTATGAATAATTTAGGCGGCAAAGATAGATATTTTGTTGAAATGTTGATTGTTGAATCGTTGAATTGTCGTTGGATTTATTGTCAACAACTGAACAACTGAACAACTGAACAACTGTCAACTAAAGAAATACTGTCCCTTGCCTTTGGTGGCCTTGCCGTATTGGATGGCATTGACGGGGCAATGGTGGTAACAAGCCATGCAGATGGTGCAGTTGCCATGCCACACGGGACGGCCTTCTTCGAGTGTGATGTTCTGCAACGGGCACGCTTTCACGCACTTGCCACAATGGATGCAGGCCTCAGTAACGTGATATTTCGAGTCATCGGTAGCAAAACGATTGAAGCCTGGATTGACCACATGGCTTTTCAGCCAAGCCAAACCGCCCACGGTCATTTTGGAAAAACTTTCCTTGTTTTGCAGCTTCGGGATATACTCCTTCATCACTTTATCGGCAGCCTCGATTTTTCGCTTGGCGTTCTCGTCGGTATCAAGTTTGAAGCCTGGCATACCGATGTAAGTCTCAGGCATTTGCAAGCTGAAGCAAGCCGAAAGTGCCCAACCTTTGGCTTCGATGGCCTTGCGGAAAACCTTTTCGGTGAGGCCGCACTCGTCGCCCATGGTGCAGGCGAAATAGAGATACGCAGGCTTCGCTGCCAACCGCATTTTCCCGATGAAGTCCAGCACCAACTTGGGCGGTGCCCAGGAATAGATGGGGAACACGAAGCCCAGCCTTTCGCCTTCGGCCAAAGTGTATTCATAACGGCCTTCACGTGCCGCCTCGGGAATGAAGGTTAAAGTGTCGTTGAGACCTGCGGCAATGGTCTCAGCCACATGTTTACTGTTGCCGCAACCGGAGAAGTAGAAGATCATAGTAAGATGTTTTTGAAAAGGCAAAAATAAGAAAAACTCCATTATCGCAAAGAATTGTCGTACTTTTGCAGCCCAAAACGCAGGCCTATGCCAAAAGACTCGCTCAATCGCTCAATACTCAAACTCGCCGTCCCCAACATCATCAGCAACATCACCGTGCCGCTACTGGGCTTCGTCGACATGGTGCTGATGGGCCACCAAGACAGCATCGCCTACATTGGAGCCATCGGCTTGGGAGGCACCATCTTCAGTGTGATGTACTCCATCTTCAGCTTCATGCGAGCCGGCACGACGGGCTTCACGGCACAGGCTTACGGCGCCAACGACCGCGCCGAAATCGCCTATTCGCTCTATCGTTCGCTCTGCATCGCCTTGATAGCGACCATTTTGGTTTTGGGTTTGCAAGGTCCAGTGGAATGGCTGAGCATGAAACTGCTCCACGGCAGCGACGAGGTGCTGGCCTACACCTCCACCTATTTCCGCGTGCGCATCTGGGCGGCGCCGGCGGTGCTCTGCCTCTATGCCTTCAACGGCTGGTACATCGGAATGCAAAACACCACCATCCCGATGGTCATCGCCATCCTCACCAATGTGGTCAACATCATTTTGAGCGTCATTTTCGTCAACGCGATGGGCATGGGCGTGGCGGGCGTGGCCTTGGGCACGGTCATCGCGCAGTATTGCGGCCTGATTACCGCTGTCGTTTTCCTCTTTGCCAAGTTCCGCCATCATCTCATCCCCATCCGCAGGGTGATTTTGCTGCAAAGCGACAAGCTGAAACGCTTCTTCAAGGTCAACGCCGACTTCATGATCCGCAGCATCCTCTTGGTGCTCAGCATCGCATACTTCAACAACCAGTCGGCCAAACTCGGCGACGACATGCTGGCCGTCAACATGATACTGATGCAGTTTTTCTACATCTTCTCCTACTTCACCGACGGGTTCGCATACGCCGGCGAGGCCTTAGTAGGCCGTTTCACGGGTGCCCACGATGCCAAACAACTGCGCCAAACCGTGAAGCTGTTGTTTCTTTGGGGCTTCCTCATCGCCTTGCCTTTCACGGTGCTTTATGCCCTCTTCCCCGACTGGTTCATCGGCCTCGTCAGCGACCAGCCCGAAATCATCCCTATGGCCAATCCCTACCATATCTATTTGGCACTCATTCCTTTAATCACCTTTGCGGCTTTCCTTTGGGACGGTGTCTACATCGGTGCCACGGCAGCCCGTGCCATCCGCAACACGATGCTCATCTCGGCCATCGGCGTGTTTTTGCCCACCTCCTTGTTATTAATGCCACCCTTCGGCAACCACGGCCTTTGGCTTGCCTTCCTCTTGTTCATGGT
>CAMKAR010000227.1 GCA_946410535.1 uncultured Bacteroidales bacterium | reverse complement strand
AGACTTCAAGGGCATGGCCCGTCATCGACAACCTCCCCATGCTGATTGTCGTCATGGCATTGACCATCCCCATCGCCATCCTCGCCATGCGACTGGCCGAGCGTGCGATGAAAAAGTCACCGTCATCCGGCTTTTTGCCTATCTCCACGACAGCTGCCGTGAAGATGCTTTGTAAATGCCAACAGCATCTTTATCCTGTTGCAAGTTCCCAAACAAAATCACGCCAAGTTCCCAAACAAAATCACGCCAAGTTCCCAAATGAAAATCTGCCAAGTTCCCAAATAGAGAAAGAAAAACTTGTCTAATTGACTAATATATAGTATTTTTGCGGCGTATTTCAAAAACGACTATTATGGACACTTACAAACCGCGAATTGCAGACCAGATGTTGGCGGCCAGATTAAGGAGAAAAGGAGCTGTTTTAATAGAAGGCCCCAAATGGTGCGGGAAGACGACTACAGCTGAACAAAAGGCCGCAAGCGTCTTGTATATGGCTGACCCTATGCGCAAGGCACAGAATATCCAAGCTGCCAAAATCAATGTCAAGCAACTCCTCACGGGCGATACACCTCGGCTTATCGATGAGTGGCAGATTGCACCCTCGTTGTGGGATAGCGTAAGGTTTGAAGTGGATCACCGTAAAGGATACGGGCATTTCATACTCACTGGGAGCACAGTGCCACCCAAAGCCGAAGAGATATTTCATTCTGGTGCAGGGCGTTTCGCCAAACTAAAGATGCGTACGATGTCGCTCTATGAATCCGGGGAATCAACTGGTGCCGTCAGTTTGTCGGATTTGTTTAACGGCAAATGGGAACCTGTTGTCGGCAACAGCCCAATTGACATCAACCGTTTGGCGTTTTTGATATGCCGAGGAGGATGGCCAGGCGCATTGGACCTGGAAGAGACTGATGCCATAGGCCAAGCCTACGATTACTATGACGTGGTGTGCGACAGCGACATATCGCGCGTCGACGATGTGCAGCGCGACCCGCAAAGGGTCAGGTTGCTCATGCGCTCCTATGCACGGCACCAAGGCACCATGGCCACCATCGGCACCATACTGGCCGACATGAAAGCCAACGAAGCAAGCAGCTTGTCGGACAATACGGTTTACGATTACATCAAGGCATTGAAGAAAATCTTTGTGATTGAGGATATGCCTGCCTGGAATCCCAACCTCAGAAGCAAGACGGCCATCCGCACCAGCGACAACCACTATTTCATAGACCCCAGCATTGCCACATCCGCATTGGGAGCAAGCCCTAACGACCTCTTGAACGACTTGAAGACCATGGGGCTGATGTTTGAGACGATGGCTATCCGCGACCTGAGAGTATATGCCGATGCTTTAGATGGCCAGGTGTATCATTATCGCGATAAGAACGGCTTAGAGTGCGATGCCGTCATTCACCTCAGAAACGGTTCCTATGGGCTTATTGAAATCAAGCTTGGTGGCGATGACTTGATTGAAGAAGGGGCGAATTCGCTCGCAGATTTGTCAGCAGACATAGACACCACGCGAATGAAATCCCCATCGTTTATGATGGTGCTGACCGGTGTAGGAGATTTCCCTTACCAAAGGGATGACGGCGTTCTCGTGGTGCCTATTGGATGCTTGAAGGCATAAGCACGTCGGCACTACTCCACTATACCTATAATATATTTGGCCTCCACAAACTCGCTAAGCCAAACACCATTCCTGCTGAGGAAAAACTTGTTGCCTTCCTCGCTCATCCGTTTGGCATCAATAGCCAAAACAACTGAACTTGTACCTCTTGAATAGCTTGCTGATTTTCCTTTAGTTTTTCTGCGCGTATTTGCAATACTTTTTCAAAATATTCCAATGCTTCTTTAAGCTGATCTTTCTTGTAATATATAATGCCCAAATTATAATAATCAACGGCAGTATCTGGATTTCTATACCAAGAAAAATTTCATCAATTTCGACAGCCTTTTTCAGATACAATAACGCATTATCAAAGTCACTTGTCTCCAATATACCGACCCAATACTACAATAGGAAGAAGCCATGTTCTTGTCTTCTGTCCCATACAATTCTTCGGCAATTCCTATCTGACTCAGATATATCTTTTCTGCATCGTTATAAAGACCATAATGAAACATTTGTTGAGCGTAATCAAACAACAGGTCGCAATACTTCTTTTTCTCATAGTCTGTTTTAGATGCCCAAAGGGTAACTCTATTATAAACTTGTTGGATGCAAAAAATTCTATCAGCTATTGTTTTTGATTTGTCATCCATTATGCTTCCTATCTGAGAAACCATCTCCTCAATTGCTACATGAACATTTTCTTTGCATTGATTTTGATGTGTTTTATGAGATGCTGGGTGCGGTGGGCGAGCGTGTGAGGATCGCCAAGACCTTCAACTGCGACCGCGGCAAGAACATCTTCATCGGCGATGACTTCACCGGCAACCACAACCTCACCATCCTCGACATCCGCGAGGTTTATATCGGCAACCATGTGATGATTGGCCCGAACACGCTGATTACCACCGTCGGACATCCCCTATCGCCCAAGGGACGCAGGGAATATCACGCCTTGGCCAAGCCTGTGCACATCGGCAACAATGTGGTGGTGGCGGCAGGCGCCGTGATCAACAAAGACGTGCCTGATAACACTTTGGTGGGCGGTGTGCCGGCGACGGTTATTAAAGTAATTGAGAATGATATTTGAATTTGGGCCGAAACGAAACAGGACAAAGACATGAATACGCTGACATTCAACAAGGAACAAGCCGCTTCCATGGCCGCAATAGCATGCAACGAGGCCAAAGCCGACTATACCGCCTTGGCCAAAGCCATCAACGAGGGCATGGATGCCGGACTCACCGTCAGCCAGACCAAGGAAGCCCTTTCGCAACTTTATGCCTACACGGGGTTCCCGCGCTCGCTCAACGCTCTTGGCACTTTGCAAAAAGTGATCGACCAACGCAAGGCCAATGGTCAATCCATTGAAGAAGGCACAGATGCCTCTCCCCTGCCCTCCAATTACGATGCCCTGAAACAAGGCACCGAGGTGCAGACCAAACTCAGCGGCCAGCCTTTCAACTATGCCTTCTGTCCCGCCGAGGACTATTACCTGAAGGCCCACCTCTTCGGCGACATCTTCGCCCGCGACAACCTCACCTTCGCCGACCGCGAGCTTATCACCGTGAGTGCCCTCAGCGGACTCGAGAACGTGATGCCGCAACTCATCGCCCATGTGCGCGGTGCCTTGAACATGGGTTTGACCGAAGCCCAACTTCACGACATCGTCGAAGCCTTGAAAGCCAATGGATTGCAGTCGGAAGCCTCGCGCACGGAAGCCGCCATCGCCACGGTGGTCGACGGTCAGGACAAGCCTTATTCGACCTCGGTTTGGCCTCTTGGCGAACCTAATACGGCCTTCGCCCAATATTTCATCGGCAACAGCCATCTTGCCATCCTCGACCCTGCGAGCGGCCTCTGCAACGTCAGTTTTGAGCCAGGATGCCGCAACAACTGGCACATCCACCATGGCGCGGTGCAGATGCTTATCTGCGTGAGCGGTCGCGGCTGGTACCAGGAATGGGGCAAGGAACCCGTCGAGCTGAAGCCGGGCGTGGTTGTCGCAGTCCCCGAAGGCGTGAAGCACTGGCACGGTGCCGCCGCCGACTCGTGGATGCAACACCTCACTTACCACGCCAATGTCCAACCTGGCAACAGCAACGAGTGGCTTGAGCCTGTGGATGACGATTGGTATGGGAAGCTGAAATGATGAACCACAGCAACAGAGCATTCCGCAATCCAAGCACAGGCTTGGGTTGCGGATTTTTTTGCAGAATACGGAAGCGGTTCAAAAGCAAGGTGGGATTGGGTCAATGCCCCAAAAGAACGCCTAAATAAAACCTTATTCCAGTGGGCATCTCGGTAGGAGAAAGGGGAACTATCCTGTCTGCTTTGAGGGTGAGATGAATGGCTTTGGTCAGTGCAAACTCCACGCCGATGTTGGGATTGACGAAGAAAAAGCTCTCGTTGTGGAGCACGGTATGAGGTTCGGGCATCCAGTCGTCGGCAGAGCCATCAAACATTAGCAATGTTGATGTTTTGCCTCCGCCAACCGTGAAGCCGACATAGGGCTGCCAACGGCCAAAACGCCAGTAGGCATCCGCGATTAACCCACCCCAGC
>CAMKAR010000226.1 GCA_946410535.1 uncultured Bacteroidales bacterium | reverse complement strand
TCGCCATCCAAAACATCCCCGAAGGAGCCATCATCTCCATGCCCATGTGTGCCGAAGGCAACAGCAAGGCAAAGTCTTTCCTTATCGGAAGCTTGAGCGGCATCGTAGAGCCGCTGGGCGGTTTGGCTGTGGTATTGCTGGCCGCTTGGCTCACCCCTATCCTACCCTACATGCTTGCCTTCGCCGCTGGTGCCATGTGCTACGTGGTCGTCGAAGAACTGATTCCCGAGGCTTCATCGGGCGAACATTCCAACCTCAGCACCATTGGGTTTGCCATTGGGTTTGTTTTGATGATGGTGTTGGATGTTGTGATGGGATAGGATCAAACGCTTTTCATCCGTTCCAAATTCTCTTCTTTTTTTCTTACTCGTGGTGATGCCCCTCGCAATGGTGGTGGCAGCTGGGGTCGCCGTAAACGATGGTGCCATTGAGAAACATGGCAAGCACCTGTTCCACTGGAAGCTCGGGGGCGCCAGCATGGATACGAATGCCCAACTGGTTCAGTAGATTGACAGCACCCTGGCCCAATCCACCGCAAAGCACATCGGTGCAACCCTGCTCGGCCAAGAACCTCGGCATGGCACCGTGTTCATGCTCCGGTGCTTGCAGTACCTTTTGATCAACAATCTTTCCGTCTTCTACATTAACAATAGTGACTTGTGGTGCTTTTCCGAAGTGCTGCCACAGTTTTCCTTCGTTGGTGGGTATGGCTATTCTTTGATTCATGATTATCTGTTTTGAAATTTGTGCAAAAATAGTACTTTTGCAGTAAATTCAATTCAAATGAAGATCAAAACCCTTCTCACAACACTATTCATTCTGGCATCATTGGGCCTATCAGCGCAAAGCAACACCGAAGGCGAGGCATTTCAACTTACTAAACAGGGAGCACATTATGTGTTTACCGCCAGCATCAATGGCACAGCAGATGCCACAATTTTGGTGGAATCGGGCATCCCAGCCTTGCTGGCCGACTCGGCTTTTGTTTTCAGTAGTGGCATTCTGTCGGATATGGAACTGACTGTCACCGACAAAGAGAAACTGAACCTTGGCGGACGCGTCTATAAGATCACCCACAAGGCAAATGGAACGGTACGTATTGGCAACAACACCTCCTATGTCGGCGACGTATTTGTGCTGTCAAATTACGACTATGGGCCATACGAAGTGGCCGTTCCGGTGATGTATCTTCACAACGACCTCGACGATGGCAGTCGTATCGTAAGCCTCGACCTCGGCAACCGTAGTCTTCAGATGCTAGGCAGGGCATCGCTTACTACCATCAATGCAGACTTTACGAAGAGCAACATGAACACAGCTACCTACGAGGGAATGTTCGCCATAGAGACAAGCATTTTGCTTGACGACGGGATAAAACCGAGAACGCTCAGCGGCAATTTCATGATCGATTTCGGCAATCCGGAATTGTTGTTTCTCATCCACCAGACCGAAGAAGTCCAAAGGTTTCTTGCCGACAATGCCGACATGGAGTTGCGGGAGGCTACCACTCCGAGTGGTGAGGTGGTGGGGCAATTCATCCTCACAAAACAGTGCCAACTCTGTGGCATCGCTTTCCCTGACGCCGTTGTCGTCCTCACCAAAAACCTGCCTTTGTTTACAACGCCTGGCAATATTGGCTTGAAATTCTTTGAAAGAGTCCATGCCATTTTCGATTTTGACCATTCTGTTGTTTTTATGAAAGGAAAATAAAAGATGTTTAGCAACATGGACAATCCCTCTTTCCGCCCGATGCGGCGGTTCAAACAACAGATGACCGACGAAGCGTGCATCGCCCTGCTTCAGAAAGCACCACGCGGCGTGCTCGCCGTGTTGGGCGTCGGCGGCTACCCTTACACTGTGCCACTCGACTTCGTGTATGACAAGGGCAAGATCTATTTCCACTGTGCTAAAGAAGGTCACAAACTGGATGCCATAAAGGCCTGCAACAAGGTCTCGTTCTGCGTCCTCAGCGAAGGCGTGAAAGAGCCCGACAGCTGGTGGTATCATTTCGAGAGTGTAGTTTGTTTCGGCAGGATGCACATCGTGGAAGACCCCGCCTGTAAGAACGCCTTTTTACGCCTGTTGGGTGCCAAATATTTTCCACAAAGTTATGACATAGAGGCTGATATGGCACAGGATGCCCCCAATGCCTTGGTACTCGAACTGCATATTGAGCACATGAGTGGCAAGAGGGTTAGAGAAAAATAGCAAGCTCGGTTTGAGGCTTAGTCTTCAATCCAATACCCGGAATTCAGTAGGCGACAAACCTGTTTCGCGCTTGAAGTAGCGGCTGGAACTGGCTTGTTCGCCAAAGCCTAACATATCAGCAATAACCTTCAAGGAGAGGTCGTTCCGTATATGCAGTAACATTTTAGCCCCAGCGAATTTTTGTCCCTCTTGGAATAATAAAACGCTTTGTTTTGAGATTAATAGAAATATGAATATGAAACGACTCCTGAATTGCTTAATGGTTGTCTTGCTGGCAATGTCATTTGCAGGCTGCCAAAAGGACAACATCGTCCTCATTGACCCGATTGAGACCGACGACAGCGAGGACCTCATCGCAAATACCACCTTCACCCAAACGGTTGGCGTGACGTTTTCCACCGATGGAAATGCCGATGTTTCAGGCACCAACGATGACTTCACCGTGACCGTCAGCGGCAACGACGTGACCCTTGTCTATGCCGGAGAAGAATATGTGATGTATGAACTTTCGGGGACTACCAACGACGGTTTCTTCAAACTCTACAGCGCGAAGAAACAAGGCATTACGCTTAATGGCGTGAGCATCACCAATCCCAACGGCGCGGCCATCAATGTGCAAGGAACGACCGCTGAACCGAGCAAGGGCAAGCGCACCTTCATCGTATTAAATGGCGAAAACGCCCTTGCTGATGGCACAAATTATACCGATACACCCGCCACCGAGGATGAGAAGGCGGCAATGTTTGGTGAAGGCCAGTTCATCTTTAGCGGTGGAGGCAGCCTCATCGTCACGGCAACGGGCAAGTCGGGCATCGTTTCCGATGACTACGTACATTTTATGAGTGGCAACATTACCGTCGAAATGTCAAGTTCCGTCAATGTCAAAGGTAGCGACACGTTGAAGCCGGCTTGTGTGAGGGGCAAGGATTACGTCAAGATGACGGATGGCGCGCTAAACCTCACCAGCACGGGCACGGGCGGCAAGGGCATCAGTAGCGACGGCAACGGCTACTTCTATGGTGGCACGGTCGATGTTACGGTAACAGGAAGCAATTTCGGCTCCAATGGTGGCGGAGGCGGCTTCGGCGGATGGGGCAACAATAGTTCCAATGGTGTTTCGGCCAAAGGGCTCAAATTCGACGGAAACTTAATCTTTAAAGGTAGCCATGTAGTGGTGCATTGCACGGCCCACGAGGGCATTGAAGCCAAGGGCACTCTTTCCGTTTCGGGTGGCGAGGTGTACAGCCATTCCCAATCGGACGATGCCATCAACTCAGGCGGTAATCTCACCATTTCTGGTGGTTTGGTCTGTGCATACAGTCAAGGGAATGACGGTATCGATGCGAATGGCGATTGCTACATCAAAGGCGGTGTGGTCTATGCCATCGGTTCCAGTTCGCCCGAGGTGGCCATCGATGCCAACTCGGAAGGCGGCTACCAACTCTACCTCACAGGCGGCACTTTGGTGGCCATTGGAGGCTTGGAAAGTGGTTCCTCACTTACACAGAGCTGCTATTCGGCCTCTTCATGGTCGCAAAACACTTGGTACGGATTGTCTGTTGGTTCAACGACCTACGCTTTCAAGACCCCTTCAAACGGAGGAACGCCCCTTGTGGTCTCGGGAGGCTCCTCCCCTACCTTGCAATCCAACGTAAATGTTGCAGGCGGAACAGCATGCTTTGAGGGGTTGTTTTACATGGATGCTTCCGTCAGTGGCGGCAATTCCGTAAGTCTATCGTCCTACACGGGCGGCAATGGTGGTGGCGGAGGCCCAGGAGGTGGCGGTCATGGATCGTTTTGAGTTTAGAGTTTAGTGTTTAGAGTTTAGAGTTATGAAAAGCAAACAGATTATCATATTGATGTTAGGGTTGTTATTCCCCATTTTGGCAGCAGCACAAACCGACGTCGCCCTCGACCCTGAATATGGTGGAAGGATTTCCTTGGGTGTGGACAAGAAAATCACCCGAGGCCTGCATATC
>CAMKAR010000225.1 GCA_946410535.1 uncultured Bacteroidales bacterium | reverse complement strand
GCACAGGACGAATGGTGCAAATCTATACCACGCAACCTGGAATTCAAGTTTATACCGGCAACTGGCTCTCAGGCTGTCCGACAGGCAAGAATGGCCACGTCTACGAGGACTATTCCGGCGTCGCCTTGGAGTGCCAAGCCCTCCCCGACTCGCCCAACAAGCCCAACTTCCCCAGCACCATCCTCCGCTCTGGCGAAGAGTATATGGAAACCATCATCTTCAAGTTCTCGACAATATGACACGAGACCGCGTGACTACGAGACTGCGAGACAGATAAAGTCCCGAAGTCTCGCGTCCCGAAGTCTCGAAGTCAAATAATAAATCTTTGAATTTTAAATCTTTAAATCTCAAATATCTATGGAAACAACCGTAAAGAAACAGAACTACACCATCCCGATCATCGTGATGATTTTGTTGTTCGGCATGATTTCGTTCGTCACCAATTTGGCTTCGCCGATGGGTGACATCCTCAAGAACCAGTTCAACATCCCCAACTGGCAAGGCACCTTGGGCGTGTTCGCCAACTTCATCGCCTACGCCGTGATGGGCATTCCCGCTGGTAACCTGCTGCAAAAGCGCGGTTACAAAAAGACCGCTTTGATTGCTGTCATCGTGGGCTTCGTCGGCGTGGGCATCCAGACGCTTTCGGGCGTGTTTGGCAGCTTCGCCGTCTACCTGCTTGGCGCTTTCGTGGCGGGCTTCAGCATGTGCCTGCTCAACACGGTCGTCAACCCGATGCTGAACAAGCTCGGCGGCGGCGGCAACAAGGGCAACCAGCTCATCCAGATTGGCGGCACGTTCAACTCATTGTGCGGCACTGCCGTCATCATCATCACGGGCTTGCTGATTCCCAGCATCATGGAGGCCAAAATCAGCGACGTATTCCCGTTGATGTACACGGCTTTGGGCATCTTCGCCTTCGCTTTCATCGTCATCTTGCTGACCAAGATTCCTGAAAACGAACAAAAACAAGCAGTCAACAAAGCCGTCGAGAAAGGAAAAGGCCCGATGGCTTTCCGTCACTTCGTTTTGGGTGCCATCGCCATCTTCATCTATGTCGGCGTCGAAGTCGGCATCCCGAATGTGCTGAACAAATGGTTGCAGAATCCCGAACTCAATGTGTTGGGCACCGATGTGAAGGCTGAGGCCATTGCCGGTTCGGTGGCAGCCACCTATTGGTTCCTGATGCTCGTAGGTCGTCTGATTGGCGGCATCATCGGCAACAAGGTTTCGGCCAAGTCAATGCTTTCAGTCGCTTCATGCGTTGGTATCATCCTCACCCTTTTGGCCATGTTTGGTCCTTCCACGATGGTGAGTTTCCCCGCTTTCAACGGTGCTCAAGGCTTCGGCATGGTGAGCATCCCGCTCAATGCGGCCTTCTTGGTTTGCATCGGCCTCTGCACCTCCGTGATGTGGGGCGGCATCTTCAACCTTGCCGTTGAGGGCTTGGGCAAATACACCGAAAAAGCCTCCGGCATCTTCATGGCCTTGGTTTGCGGCGGCGGCATCCTGCCTCTGCTCCAAAACGCCATTGTCGACGGCTTGGGTGGCACAGGCTACCTCCAGAGCTACTGGGTCATCGTCGTCGGATTAGCCTTCCTGCTCTTCTACGCCCTCTGGGGTTCGAAGAATGTCAACAAGGACATCCCTGTCGATTAATTTTCTACTTTCATCATAACGAAACCAGCCCGTTGGATTTCCTGCGGGCTGGTTGTTTTTCCAATAAGGTCATTTCCAAAAACACATAAAAGAAAACTCCTACGGAGTATAACCCATTGGTTCATTGTGTCTTTGTTATTAAAAGGAAGCTCCTACGGAGCATTTTTAGAAACACCCTTAAGTAATCATCTGATTCTGAGCCTTCTCCCGATTTGCAGCTTGTCGGTTTTCTTCATGTTGTTCCGTTTGCACAAAATCGAGACTGTAGTGTTGTGCTCCACGGCAATCTTGCTCAAAGTGTCACCCTTTTTGACGACATAGTACTGTTTCGGCTGTCCCATGGGTTTGCCATCAACGACCTTGATATTGGCATTCCTTTCGAGGTCGGCGTATGCCTCCTTCATCTGCGCTTCCGAAATGGTAAACTCCCTGTTTACGGGGCGCAACGAGTCGTTCAAGGAATGCGAGAACAGCCAGTCATACGTTTGCTTGAGATAGAAAATTCGAGCCAAGCGCGTATGGTTTGCACCTTTCAACTTGGTGAAAATCAATCTAGTGGTATCGCCACATTGCGCCATCTCGTCGACGACCTTCTGCGAACAGCTGACGGGTACCGCATTGTCGGCAGTGCCGTGGATAATCCAAAGTGGCATCTTGTTCAGGCCACAGAGCGAAGTCACCGTGGCACCACCGCACATCGCCATGGCCGCCGCCACTTGGTCGGGATAGGTGGCCGCGAAATCCAATGTGCCATAGCCTCCCATACTCATTCCAATGACATAAAAACGATCCACGTCGACAGGATAACGCCTTTTGACCCAGCCATATACGTCCATCACCTTTTGAGGCTCCCAGCCATTGTTGGTTTGCGGCGCAACCACAATGGCGTCAATCTGCCGGCCTCGCGTCAAGGCATCGATGCAGCCATAGTCGCGTACTTTCGAAAGGTCTTTCCCACTGAGGCTCTTGCCGTGCAGGAACATGATGATAGGCTTGCGCTCCGCTTTGAAGTCGTCGGGCAGGTAAAGCCAAAAATCGTAGCCGTCCTTGATGGAGTCGCGGCAGGCAATCAACTGCGCTTTCAGGAGCAAAGGCCATAGGCAAACCAATAAAACCAGGAATTTCCTCATAATAGTTGGTAACTCTTTCAGTCGCTTTTTATTGCATTGAGTGTGCAAAGAAAGCGATAGTTTTGTAATTTTGCAAGTCAAAACGAATGTGCGATGTTCAAGAAAATCCTCGGAACGGGTGCGGCAAGGGCGGTCAATGTGCTGACGCAGTTGGCCACGCTCATCATGGGCACCAAGTTCCTCGGCGCCGCCGAATGGGGCAAGGCCTTCATCGCGCAGACCGACATCACCTTTTTATTAATAGGTGTCGAAATCGTGGCAGGAAGCGGCTTGGTCTACTTCACGCCACGAAAGAAATTAGGCACTTTGATGAAGCTTTCCTACGGATGGATAGCCTTTTCGACGATTGTTTACATATTGTTATTCAGCGCATTAAACCTTTTTCCGAACTTCTATCACGCCATTGTCCCAGAAGGATATGCCAAGCTCGTGCTGCTGATGACATTCGTATACAGCTTGCACGGGTTCAACCTCAACCATTTCCTTGGGAAAGAGAAAGTTGCAACCTACAACTGGCTGTTTATCATACAGATACTGACGCAGGTAACGATGATGGCCGTGTTGATTTTCGTTCTCGACATAAGGACGGGTAAAGCCCTACTCTATTCCCAACTTTGTGGCTACACCTTGGCGACACTCGTAGGCTGGATTCTGCTGATTCCAAACCTGAAACACGAAGGCCACGAACCGCTGAAGGACAGTTTCGGGGAATTGTTCCGTTATGGCGCTTTCATTCAGCTCTCTACATTGGTCAGTACGCTCAACAAACGACTGAGTCTCTATTTGTTGAATACCAATTGCGACGAAAAATCCATTGGCGTCTATGCCTCGGGAACACAAGTCACTGAAGGGGTCAACATCGTTGGACAAAGCATCGGTTTGGTAGAGTTTTCGGCACTGAGCAACACTGACAGCAAGGAACGCTCTACACTGCTCACGCTGCGTTTCATGAAACTTTCCATCTTACTGACATTTACCGCTTTACTGGTGATATGTTTGCTTCCCACTTCATTTTTCGAATGGATTTTTTCAGGCGAGTTTGGCAACATTAGAATGGTCATTTTGTTGATGGCACCCGGCATCCTTTTCTTTTCAGCACATACCGTTTTGGTCAACTATTTCTCTGGCACTGGCCGACCGAAGTATAATCTCTACGCATCACTTATCGGACTCTGTATCACGTTGATAGCGGCATTTACCTTAATTCCTGCTTTAGGTATCAGAGGCGCTGCCATCACCACCTCGCTAACCTACATTTCATTGTTTGTTTACCAATGGATTGTCTTCCGTAAACAGACAGGATGTAGAATGAAACAACTCATTCCAAATCGGCAAGATTGGGAATGGGTAAAGGATGAAATCCGTACAATATGGTATAATAGACAAAAAGGGTTGGTGGGATACGATGTAAATCACTGACAATAAA
>CAMKAR010000224.1 GCA_946410535.1 uncultured Bacteroidales bacterium | reverse complement strand
TGATGAGGTTGACCTTGACCAAGGGGAAGAATTTCTCGCCCGCCTTTGGCGGACGGATGACACCCAACACTGTGTCGCCGGTCTTCAGCCCCATCAGCTTGATTTGCGACTGCGACACGTAGATGTCGTCGGGCGAAGGCAGGTAGTTGTAGTCCGACGAACGCAGGAATCCGAAGCCTTCGGGCATGATTTCGAGCACGCCTTCGGCACGCACGGAGCTGTCGAACTGGTTGAGCAGGTCGTCGCGTCGCGGACGTTGCTCGAAGCGTTCCGTTTTCTCCTGCTTGGGTTCGGCCACCGCTTCTTCAGCGGCTTTAGGCTCCTCTGCGGGCTTTTCCTCTTTCGGTTTCTCATCGGCAGGCATTTCCGCTTCCGGTGCAGCTTCGTTGGCGTTTTCGCGGAGGCGCTTGCGCTTTTGCTTGAAGTTCTCCTTCTTTTGGTTGGTGGGCTTTTCTTCGGCTATGTTGGCTTCTGGCTCTTGTGCCACCACGGCAGGTTCGACAGCCGCGATGGGAGCAGGTTCTTCCACCGTCTCGGCCTTGGGTTCTGGCGCAAATTCAACGCCGTTGTTTCGTTGCCATTCGCTGACGTTGGCTTCGGCTTCTTTGCTGATGCGCGGGCGTTTGCCGCGTTTGGCTTTGGGCGAGTCTTCGGCAGGCTCTTGCGCAGGCTGCTCTTTGGCTGGAGCAGGCTCGGGCTTCTCTGTTGGGGCTGGTGTTTCTTTTGTCTCGGGCTTGTCGGCCTTGGGCGTTTTAACTTTTTGTTTTTTGTTTTTCGGTGCCTTTTTGATGTCGGGATGGTCAGCCTGATGGTCGATGATGTCGTATATCAGTTGCGATCGGTCAAGATTTTCATCATCGATGCCCATTTCGGTGGCAATGAGTTTGAGGTCGTCTAACGACTTCTCCTGTAGTTCATAAATGTTGTACATAAATAATTGATGTGAAGATTCCGTCTTGGAATATGAGTGGTAATACAATAAATCTGTGGAGGGCTTTCTTGGATGCAATTCTCACGATTGTCCGCAAAAGTGGCGCAAAGGTAGTGCTTTTTTTTGTATTGGCAAGTTTTTGACGAAAAAAATCGTATTTTTGCACCCGATTTTAAAACGAAAACATTATGTCACAAAGATTGCAATCCATTTTCTTTTTCCTTTCGGCGCTGCTGTTCGCCATGTTGTTCTTCTTGCCAATAGCTGAGTTTTTGGGCGAGTCGAATATCTTGGTTTTCAATTTGTTTGGTGTCGAGAGCAGCCTGCCTGGTGGGACGGTTCCTTTTTCCAAGTGGTACAGCTTGCCGGTGCTGGTTTTGGGCATCACGGCCATGTTGCTGTGCGGCTATTTAGCCATGGGGCTTTTCCGTGCGGTGAAGCTGTCGCAGTTCGTGAAGCTGCACAAGACCGCCCGTGTGGCCATCATCGTCATTGTGGCTTGGATTGCCTTGGTGTTTGCCGTTTATGTGCCTACGATTGGCAAGTCGGTCGTTGGGCTGAACGACACGATCTACAAGGTCGGGGCTTTCTTGCCTTTGGCTTCGTTGGTCATGACGATTGCCGCCACATCGGGCCTGAAGAAGGACATCAAAAAAGTGCGTTCAACCGACCGTATCCGTTGAGCCAAACGTTGAATGAAAAAACGAAAGCCGACTTCTTTTTGGAGGTCGGCTTTTGTCGTTAGATGACCTTGTTTCGGTCAAGCTCAAAGATTTCCATGTCCTTGAATTGCTTGCCTTCGATAACCATCCGGATGAAGGTGATTTTCTTGTGGAAGCCGCTGTTGCCCGCCGCGCCTGGGTTGACGTGCAGAAGGTTGAGCCGCTTGTCGTACATCACCTTTAGTATATGCGAGTGCCCACAAATGTAAAGGTCGGGCTTTTTTTCTTCCAAGATGTATTTCACCTCTGGCAAATAATGGCCCGGATAGCCGCCGATGTGGGTCATGTAGACATCGACATCTTCGACGTGGAAAAACAAATCCTCAGGATATTGCATCCTCACGATGTGGTCGTCGATGTTGCCATGCACGGCGCGTAGCGGCTTGAAGTTGGCCAAAGCCTCCGCCGTTTCGATGTTGCCGATGTCGCCCGCATGCCACAGCTCGTCAACGTCCTTGAAGAAATTGAAGAGCTGTGGGATGAGGGTGCAATGGGTGTCCGACAAAATTCCAATCTTTTTCATCTATATTGTCCCCCTCTTGAGGGGGCAGGGGAAGTCAAAAATTCCTTTACTTCAAATTAATCATAAACCCGATGGCCAATACTTCCTTGAACTGTACTTTCGAGCCTTTGATTAGCTCGCCTGCTTCGTTGTGGAAGGGAATGTCGTAGTCGTAGATGAGATGCGTGGCAAGGTTGGCGTTGAGCCAGTCGTTCACCTTCAGCACGAGCATGTTCTGCCAATCGACGTCGATGCGCTCGGGGTGGTTGAGGTAGTTGGAGAAGAGTTCGAGCTTCGAGTTGAAGTCGATGTTCTTGGCCAAAGGATATTGGAACTTGGCCACGGCGCGAGCACCAAACTCGTAGCGCACTTTGTTGATGGCGTGATGGGTCGTGTCGTTGGCGTCGAGCGTGTTCACGCCAAAGGCGCCTTCCTCAGCCAAACGTTCGTCGTTGACGATGGTCACGCGGCCTGTGATGGGCGAGAAGTAGAGCGAGAAGTGCGGGTTGGGCACCCATTCGATACCGAGACCGAGGGTGATGTAGGCTGGGGCAAGGAACTTGGAGATGTAGTTGGTGGAGTCGAGCTCGTAGTTGTAGCCTTTGGCGAACTGTGAGCGGAAAGCCAACTCGGCGCTGTAGTTCAAGTGCTCGGTGGCCTTGATGCCTGCCAACGAGGTGAACTCGATCTTGTCGTCGGTCTTGATGGGCTTTTTCTTGAAGCTGTAGTAGCTGTAACCCAACGAGGTGTTCAAGGTGTTGTCCCACTTGAACTTGCCTTTAAGGTAATGGATCTCGTAGTTGAAGATGGCTTGTCCGTTGACGGAGTTCTGTCCGCCCGCAGCCCAGTTGATGTAACTACTTTGTCCGACATTGAGGCCGAGGTTGCCTTTGTGGGTCCAGCCTTGGGGTTGCTCGTCTTGAGCGAAACTGAAAATGGCGAATGAAAACGCCACCGCTGTAAGTAAAATTTTTTTCATTTTTGTAATTATTTGTTATTTAAAGATTTAAAGATTCAAGATTTAAAGATTCAAGATTTAAGCTATAAACCATCAGCCATAAGCCATCAGCCATAAGCCATAGGCCATCAGCCAACTAATAACTGTTCCCGTCCTGGAAATTGCGACTCCCGATGCTAAAAGTGATGTCCTGCATATTGGTGCTGCGCACGTATTTGCCGTTCTTCTCGGCTGGGGTCCAGATGGTCTCTTGCAGCAGGCGTATGGCCTCGTTGTCGCAGCCGCCGCCCACCGAGTTGACGACGACGATGTTCGACACACTGCCGTCGGTCTCAACCACGAAACTCAGGCGCACTGTGCCTTGTATCTCGCGTTCCTTGGCCTCGGGTGGAAATTTCAGGTTGGCGGCAATGTATTTGCCCATGTTGCCGCCGTCGGCGAAGTAGGGCTTGGCCACCTCGTTAAGTTGCTTGTACTCGTATATTTTATAAGAGGTGTCGGCTTCCAGACTAATGGGAGCCTCCAAGCGCGTGTGCCGTTTCCAGTAGCGTTTGTAGCTCTTCGCGTTGAAATTCACTTCGTACTCAAAGTCATAATCCGAGGGCAGCCCACTGATGAGGGCTGGTTTCCATAGGATGGTCTTCACCAAGTGGAGCGCGATGGGGGAGGCCGCCTCACTGAAGCTCGATTTTACTGCATATTGGCTCGCAATGCCTTGTGCGTCAACATGAAAACTGACGATGACCTTGCCGCTGTTGCCTTGCTCAAGGTCAGCTTGAGGGTAGACGAGGTTCTGCGTGATGTATTCCTTGGTCAAGGCCTTGCCTGAAATAGGCTCGGGAACGGCGACCTGTGCCGTCAATCTCAGCCCCGAAAACAGGACGATGAGTGTGAAAAGTGAGCTAATGTGTTTCATAGCGTGGCGTTTTAGTGTTACGATGATGCAAAAGTAGGAAAATAGTCGGAAAAAAGCGTATTTTTGCAGAAAATTTCAACCCATGGAAGATAACTACAAGAACAACATGGTGTTCGGCATCCATCCCGTGCTCGAACTGATCCGCTCGCAGAAGGAGATCGAGAAAGTATATATACAAGGTGGCTCGCGCTCGCT
>CAMKAR010000223.1 GCA_946410535.1 uncultured Bacteroidales bacterium | reverse complement strand
ATACTAGACCAATTCATCGGCAAGGTCGTCCGCAAAGACCTGGCCTTCCAAGTCAAGGGCAACCTTCCTGTACCCACCTATGTCCTCGAATACCTTCTTGGCCAGTACTGCGCCACCGACGACCCCGAGGCCATCGAGGAGGGCTTGGAGAAAACCAAGCAAATCATCCGCACCAACTATGTCCACCGTGCCGAGGCCGAAGAGGTGAAAGGCAAAATCCGTGAGGCTGGCCGCTACCGCATCATTGACAAAATCTCCGTTTTGCTCAACGACAAGGCCGACCAATACGAAGCCACCTTTGCCAATCTCACCCTTACCAACATTCCCATCGGCACTGAGTATGTCCGAAAGAACCCAAAGCTTCTTTCGGGCAATGGTGTTTGGTGCATCGTCGATGTCGGCTACATCCCCGGGGAAGATGTCAAAGTCCGCTGGGAGATTCAGAACCTCAAACCCATCCAAATCTCCAACATCGACTTGAACGACTACATCAACAAGCGGCAGGAGTTCACCACTGATGAATGGATCGATTTCCTCATCCACACCGTAGGCCTTAACCCCGACAACCTCAACCGTCGTGAAAAGTTCATCGTCCTTTCACGCCTCTTGCCCCATGTCGAAAACAACTACAACTTCATGGAGCTGGGCCCGAAGGGCACAGGCAAGTCCCATGTGTTTCAGGAACTGTCGCCTTATGGTGTCCTCGTCAGTGGTGGTGATGTCACCTCAGCCCGCTTGTTCGTCAAGATGTCGGGCAACAAGGAAATCCTTGGCCTCGTAGGATATTGGGATGTAGTCGCATGGGATGAGTTCGAGCAGCAGAAAGGCAAGCAGATAGATTCCGTCATGATTGACACCATGCAGAACTATCTGGCCAACAAGTCCTTCAATCGTGGCAAAGCCACTCATGAAGCCACAGCCTCAATGAGCTTTGTGGGCAACACCAAACACACTGTGCCTTACATGCTCAAAAACTCACACCTCTTCGAGTCCATACCCACGGCATTCCAGAAAGGAGCCTTCTTAGACCGCATCCACCTCTACAACCCAGGCTGGGAAATCAAGATGCTGAAGAAAGACTCCTTCAGCAAGAGTTATGGCCTCATCACCGACTATGTGGCCGCTGTGCTGCACGAACTTCGCAAATTCGACTACTCAGCCGACTTGAAGAAATATGTCACCTTCAGCACCACGCTATCCGAGCGCGACCACAACGCCATCCGCAAAACCTTCTCCGGCTTGGTCAAGCTGCTCTATCCCGATGGCAACTACACCCAAGAGGAAGCCCTTGAAATCATCGACTTTGCAGCCGAGAGCCGCAAGCGCGTCAAAGACCAGCTCTATGTCGTCGATGAAACCTTCAAGGCCGAGCCAGCAGTCTTTGAGTACACCAAAGTTTCCGACGGCACAAAAGTCCAAGTCGAAACCTTAGAGCGCGTCGGCCTCTTCGGAATGCCATCGGCCACTGAAGAAGCCCCCGTAGATAGCACGCAAGAACGAAAGGACGATAGTACGCATTCCGCGCCAAAGCTCGCCGCCAAATCCATCGAAATCCGCCTCAACCAAACAGGCGTTTCCTATAAAACCCTCTTTGCAGACTATCTGCAAACCGCCCATACCGTCGAAATCACCGACCCGTTCATCCGCTTGCCTTACCAGGTCTATAACCTGATAGACTTTATTCAGATGCTCAAAGAGACCAACGATGCACCCGAAGAGCTGAAGGTCATCCTTCACACCAATGCCGACAGCGATGAGGCTGTACCCGAGATGATAGACATCTTCGACAGCCTCCAAGATGATCTGCGTTCCTTCAGCATCGATTTCGAGTACGACTTCACCGCCGACCACGACCGCAAGATTGTTGCTGATAACGGCTGGTCAATCTTCCTTGGCCGTGGCCTAGACATCTTTGAGCCATATCCCAAGTTCACCATGGGCTGCGCCGCCCAAGAAAACCGCCGCTGCCGCGCCTTCTCCGTAACCTACACTAATCAGTAAGAACTATGAAAAAAGCTATATTACTCTTGGCAGCGGTTTTTGCTTTTGCTGTAGCATCTTTTGCTCAGACAAAAGTCTATGCTGAAATCATTGGTGACGAGTACGATGTCGCTGGTAAAGTTTCCGTAAAAGTGGAGTTCGGTAAGAACAGCCAGAAATACGCCTACATGCTCAAAGGTAATGACGGCAAAAAGTTGTACTTCAACAAAATGGTTGATGCCATGAACCAGCTGGCCAAATTCGGCTGGCAAATCGAAAACACCTATGTAGTCGTCGATGGCGATTACGACCGCATTTCAACGGAATATCATTGGATAATCTCTAAAGAAAAAGAAGAAGAGCCAACCGAAAAGCCCGAAGAAACCCCTAAGCCTTAAATCGCTGAATCATTCACGAACCAATAATACTACCTGCTATGAAAAAACTATTATTGTCGCTTGTCGCATTATTTTGTATCACTCTCTCAGTTGATGCTCAGTCTGACAAAGGTCTTAACCTTACCCCAAGAGACACCCTGTTATTTGAATACATGGACACCTATAGGCGTCAACTTAGGGAGCCTCAATATCAGTTATTCCCAACAGAAAACATGTGGACTTTCCTCAAATTGAACACGGTCACTGGCCAAATCTGGCAAGTTCAATATAGTGTAGAAGGCCCCGATTACAGATTTGAGTCAATTTTAGATGTCACGCCACGCATATCCGAATACTTCGACGACCCCATTTGTGGCCGTTTCACTCTATACCCCACCAAAAACACCTACAATTTCATTCTCCTAGATCAAATTGATGGCCGATGTTGGCAAGTTCAATGGAACATAGAACCATCAAACAGGGCTGTAATACGAATATATTGAGCATACAAACAGCATTGTTTCATCATCATAATGCAGCAAACATGAACATCATCTGCTTTGAAACCGAATGGTTATACAACCATCATGAAAAGGGCAAACGCTTCAATCTGAATAGCCGTCCTGTTTTGCAGTGCCTTAAGGACTTCTACGGCTGCGATTTTATCTATCGTAATTTCTTGACAAAAGATAATCTGGAATTCTACATGAAGTACTTTAATACGGCATCTTTCAAAAAGAAATACCCGATTGTTTATATTTCAACTCATGGCTGGAACAGCTCAATTCACCTTGAAGGTATAGATGAGAAAAAGTACAAGAAGAAGCATCAGGAAGACGAAGAAGAGAATAAACCTGACATCTCATTGTACGAGTTGGGTCAGCTTGTTCCTGGTTTCTTTGAAAATAGAATAGTCCATTTTAGCAGTTGCAAAACATTGCTTAACACTGGTGCTGCTATGAGATTCAAAGACGATACAGGTGCACTGCTGGTAAGTGGTTACCAAAAAAGTGTCGATGCAATGCGCTCCGTTATTCTTGATATGGCTTATTTTGATGCCTTGCAGAACTTCAATGTTTCTACTCTCGTTAAAGAAACAAGTCGTTTCCAAAAGCGCTATCGTTCGCTAATGGATGATTTGCAATTCATCTTTGTCTAATAGAAGTATTTCAAATAGATAACTGCTCCTATCACAAATAAGACGAAAAACACCAATTGCCACCAATCCAGCAACCAATCTCCGAAGCTTTTATTCTTTGCTTCGTAGGGGATGATGTCCTTATTCCCTCTACTGTCTTTGATGTGTAGGTTTTCCACTCCAAGCGTTGCACACAACTCATCGGCTGTGAGTGCCGATAGTTTCTCCGGCATCGGTTTGCCAATCCTTTCATAGAAAGGTGCATACTTCGCCTTTCTCTTCACAAGTATAGTCTCTAATGAATAGTTTCGGTCTGATTGGTGCTGACAATCATCAATCACCTCATTCATAAAACAGGTGTTCAGATACTCTAAGGCTGCTTCCTTGTCGTCTTTCAGTAGGAATTTCGCTACTGCCTCCGACAAAACTTCTTCCTTCATTTGATGCGCCGACCGTCTTTGATAGTCTAATCGTGTCCTTCGCATATCGGAAACTACAGTTCCCATTACCGCTCTTCCAGCAAGATAACCTTTCAAACCGTCGTCCATATTTCGGTATTTTGAATTTTTTTCAGGCTGCAAAATTATGTTGTTTCTCTGTAATGGGAAAAGGTTGTAAGGTTGCAACTATTATTTTTCATTTGTGTTTTGTTTATTTGGGCGCATCCCCCGCCGTCCCTATAGCTCTATCATAAGGATAGCTTCAACTGGCCGTCGGGGGTCGGGCTTTCCGGGGGTACGCTATCGCTCCCGTGCTTTGCTC
>CAMKAR010000222.1 GCA_946410535.1 uncultured Bacteroidales bacterium | reverse complement strand
GCCAACAAGAACAAAATCGTGGAGACCTTGGGCAACTACGGCATCGCCATCGACAAAATCAAGGCTACCATCGGCCCCACGGTCACGCTCTACGAAATCATCCCCGCCCCTGGCGTGCGCATCTCGAAAATCAAGAACCTTGAGGACGACATCGCCCTGAGCCTCGCCGCCTTGGGCATCCGCATCATCGCCCCCATCCCAGGCAAGGGCACCATCGGCATCGAGGTGCCAAACAGCAAGCCCGAAACCGTCTCGATGCGCAGCGTGTTGAGTTCCGAGAAGTTCCAGCACTCGAAATACGCCCTGCCTTGCGCCATCGGCAAGACCATCTCCAACGAGACCTACGTCTTCGACCTTGCCAAGATGCCTCACATCCTGATGGCTGGTGCCACTGGACAAGGTAAATCCGTGGGACTGAACGCAATAGTCGCTTCGTTGCTTTATAGCAAGCACCCCGCTGAACTGAAATTCGTGATGGTGGACCCGAAAAAGGTGGAATTGACGCTCTACAACCGCATTGAGCGCCATTATTTGGCAAAACTCCCTGATTCTGAAGACGCTATCATCACCGATGTGAAGAAAGTGGTGCGCACGCTCAACTCCTTATGCGTCGAGATGGATGCACGCTACGACCTGCTGAAAGCTGCCGAGTGCCGCAACATCATCGAATACAACGAGAAATTCAAGTCGCGCCGGCTGCTGCCTACTGAAGGCCACCGTTTCCTGCCCTATATCGTACTCATCGTCGACGAGTTTGCCGACCTTATCATGACCGCAGGCCGCGAGGTGGAACAGCCCATCGCGCGTTTGGCCCAGTTGGCACGCGCCATCGGCATCCACTTGATCATCGCAACGCAACGTCCTTCCGTCAATGTCATCACGGGTTCCATCAAGGCCAACTTCCCGGCCCGTATCGCCTTCCGTGTCATCTCAGCCGTCGACTCCAAGACCATCCTCGACCAAAGCGGCGCCAACCAGCTCATCGGTCGAGGCGACATGTTGCTCTCCACTGGTAACGACTTGGTACGCTTGCAATGCGCCTTCATCGACACGCCAGAAGTGGAAACTGTCACCGAATTCATTGGCGAACAACGCGGCTTCCCAACGCCTTACGAACTGCCCGATGTGCCCGAAGAAGGCGGCGATGCACCTGACGTAGAGGAAGATGGCGAACGCGACAGCCTCTTCGAGGAAGCCGCCCGCATTGTGGTGCAAACCCAACAAGGGTCCACCTCGATGATCCAGCGCAAGCTGAAACTCGGCTACAACCGCGCAGGTCGCATCATCGACCAATTGGAGGCTGCCGGCATTGTTGGGCCGTTCTCAGGAAGCAAGTCGCGTGAGGTGAAAGTGGGCACCGAAGCCGCTTTGGAACAGATTTTGCAGGACATTTACAACAAAGACAACGGAATTTGACAATGAAAACGAAAAACATCATCGCCTGCCTGTTCCTTTTGTTTGCAACACAGGCACTTACAGCACAAAACAACGCCGACATGCTTATCCGTCTTGTGGTCGACCAACTCAAGAGCCACAAGAATGTGGAGATGGCTTTCACCTACCAAATCAGTCCCGACGGGAAAAACCTGGGCGAAAGCGAAAAAGGCCACGCATGGCTTCAAGGCGAAGCCTACAAAATTGAAATGGCCAACCAGCAAACCATCAGCGATGGCAAGACCATTTGGTCGTATCTTATTGAAGATGAGGAAGTCATGGTCAGCAATGCCACCGATGGCACCGACAACACGCCGTTGAAGCTCCTCACCTCGTTGGACGAAAGCTATGTGGCCACACTAACCGGCATCGATGCGCAAGGTCTTGCCACCATCGAATTGGCTAACCCAAAGGGGCAATACAAGCGCGTCACCTTGAAAATCAACACGAAAAAGGTGGAATTGAAGAATGCCGACATCTACATGGAAGACGGCAGCAAGCTCGTCGTCAATGTGGAAGAGATGAAATTCGACCAAAAACTGAACGACGATTTCTTCACCTTCAACACGAAAAAACACCCCAAAGTGGACGTGATAGACATGCGATAATGCAATAAAAACAAAACAACAATTCAACAATCAACGATCAACAATTAAACAACAATATGAATCTCCTACAAATCCAAGAGGCTGTCAACGAACTAGGTGCAGCCGCAGCAGAAACCGCAGCCCAGCCTACGGAATTCAAACTCTCCATCCTCGAACTCGCCACCAAAGGCGGCTGGATCATGATTCTTTTGGCCGTTTTGTCCATCATCGCGGTCTATATCTTCATTGAAAGGTACATCGCCGTCAGCCGTGCCACGAAATACGACAACAGTTTCATGGAACGCATCCGCGAGTACATGAAAGACGGCAAACTCGACTCCGCCAAAGCCTTGTGCCGTGGCAACTCCACCCCCATTTCGAGAATGATCGAAAAAGGCATTTCGCGCATCGGCAGGCCTTGGGGCGACATCAACTCGGCCATCGAAAACGTTGGCAACCTGGAAGTCGCGCAATTGGAACGTGGCGTGAGCATTCTCGCCATGATTGCCAGTGCAGCCCCCATGATTGGTTTCTTGGGCACGGTGACAGGCATGATTCGCGCGTTCTACAACATGTCGATGGCAGGCAACAACATCGACATCTCACTGCTTTCGTCGGGCATCTACGAAGCCATGGTGACCACCGTCGGTGGTCTGATTGTCGGCATCATCGCCTATTTCTTCCACGCCATCCTCTCAAGCAAAATCCAGAAAGTCGTCAACCTGCTCGAAGCCAAGGCCACCGAGTTCATGGATGTTTTGAACGAACCCGCCTAAAACCAGCGCATTATGGCTATCAAATCAAGAAATAAGGTAGAGCCTACGTTCAACTCCTCTTCGATGTCGGACTTGGTGTTCCTGCTGCTGATTTTCTTCATGCTGACATCAACGTTGGTCGCGCCCAATGCCATCAAGCTGTTGCTGCCATCGAGCAACAGCAAGACCATGGCCAAGCAGACCGTCACCGTCTACGTGAACGACCAATACCAGTATTTCGTCGATGAAACGCCTGCCGACGAAGCACAGCTCACCGACCTCATAAACGCCAAAATCGGTAGCGACAGCCAAGCCACAGTTGTGCTTCGCTCCGACAAAAGTGTCCCCGTGCAATACATCGTCAACGTGATTGATGCCGTCAACGAAATCAACAACGCGACGAACAACAACCACAAAGTCATTTTGGCCACTTCGCCAAAGAAATAGGGAATCTTATTATGAGCAATAACGAAAAGAAAGACAAGGGTATAGCCGTGGCGGGCACCATCATCGTACACGCCTTGGCTGTGCTCATTTTGCTCCTGATGGCTTTCCGCACGCCCTTGCCTCTCCCAGGTGAAGAAGGCGTTGAGGTCGATTTGGGCATGATGGACCAAGGCATGGGCAACATTCAGCCCGAAAAGCCTGCCATCCCCATGGCCTCGCAACCTGAGCGACAACAAAGCAAGAGCAAGGAAGACATCGCCACCAGCAACGACGAAGAAGCTCCCGCCTTGGAAAAACCTAAAAACACCAAGCCAAAACAAGAAAAACCTGCCGAAGAGCCTAAGCCACAGGTGAACAAGAAAGCCTTGTTCAAAGGCAGCAACAACCCACAGGCAGGCGGCTCGGAAGGTATCACCGGACAACCTGGCGACCAAGGCAAGCCCAATGGATTGGCTGGAATCAAGAAATATGACGGCCAAGGCGGAAAAGGCAACGGCACGGGCTACGACCTCGGTGGCCGTGGCGCGAAGAGTCTGCACCGCCCCAACGACGACTTCAGCGAAGAAGGCATCGTCGTTGTCGACATTTGGGTCAACCGCTCTGGACAAGTCACCCGAGCAGAAGTGGCCGCCAAAGGCACTACATTGATTAACAATGACATGCGTCAAAAAGCCAAACAAGCCGCATTGCGTTCCACCTTCGTCGCCGACCCTGATGCGCCAGAAGAACAACACGGCACGATAACATATACTTTCGTCATCAATCAATAACAATGGACTACAAAGAGACCCTCGATTGGATGTTCAACAAACTCCCAATGTATCAGCGCATTGGAGCTGCCGCCTACAAGGCCGACCTCAACAACACCATCCAACTTCTCAACCTTTTGAACAACCCACAAAACGACTTCAAGTCGGTGCATGTGGCCGGAACCAACGGCAAAGGCTCCACCTCGCATATGTTGGCCTCCGTTTTCCAAGAAGCAGGCTACAAGACGGGACTTTACACCTCGCCCCACCTCCGCGACTTCCGCGAACGCAT
>CAMKAR010000221.1 GCA_946410535.1 uncultured Bacteroidales bacterium | reverse complement strand
ATGCCCGACACGACCATGCTGAAGACCATCCGCGACGAGATCCTCTTCAACGGCGAGCCGCTGGTGGAAGCCATCGCCAAAGCCAAAGGCTTCGACCTCGACACGAGCCACGCCATGAAGCGCGTGCCCAACGGCTATCCCAAGGACCATCCACAAGCCGAGCTTTTCAAGCAGCGCGACTGGCTCTTGGTGCGCGACCTACCCGACCAACGCCTCACCGACCCGCACTTGGTCGACTGGGTACTGAGCGAGTTTGAAAAAACGAAGGATTTCTGCCAATGGCTGAACCGAACCGTTCGTAGTGAATAAAAAACAATAGAGACGTAGCACGCTACGTCTCTAAACTTATGGAAGCCCCCCTCACAACAAAAAAACTGCCTTAAATCACATTTTTTTGCGTGTTAAAGCATTTTTGGCATAGTTTTTGATTACAAGTTTATTTCGTATGTAAAGATTATGATTCCATAAAACATGTCGGTCGCCAAAACAACGGTTATGGCTTGTCTATGCTGTTTTTTGCCTTGCTTAAAAACACGTAAAACAATTGTGTATCAATATATTAAATTAAAATCAGCCTATGAAACGCACTTACACTCTTAATGAAGGCACTAACAAAAAAACTGCCAACCTGACCCACAACGCACAGCTAAACTTTCTGGTCGAGTCACATATTGGACTGGTCACAAAACAGGCCAAGTACGTGATAAGTCGCAACCGAAACTACTTCTGGCTGAATGAAAGCGACCTATTGAGCGCAGGATACGAGGCGCTTTGGAATGCCGCCCTTGCTTACAATCCTGCTTGTGAAGCCTCATTCAGTACCTATGCCACGTGTAGCATTCGAAACGAAATGGTGGCCGAAATCAAGCGTATGTTTCCCATTAGGGTGTCGGACGAGCAACGCAAGGACATCTTTTTTGTCAGGGACGAGGTTGACGATTCCGAATTGGACAATCCCAGACCTTCCGCTTTCGACCAATACCAGTCGGAGTGTATGGATTGCAATTGGGGATTGGAGGAACAGTCGCTTCGTGAGAAAATCGACGAGGCAATGGAACAGCTTCTTCCCGAAGAGAGGACATTGGTGCGTAGGCGTTATGGCTTCGATAATGGCTCCATGACCCTTAAAGAGTTGTCCGAAATCTATAATATCAGCCTTCAAGCCATCAACAAGCGCCAGGGCAAGATCCATGACAAACTCCGCACGTTTATCGTGGACGAGTGCCACAACCTCAGACGCTGCGCTTAAGATTTTTTTCATGCCCTTGGTTGAAAAATTGCATTCGGGGCACTATAAATAGAATGCGAAACGAAACAATATAAAGAACCTTTAAAATCACCCGCCTTATGAGAAAAAAGCAAGACTCCTTTGAGTTGGACAACGAAATGTTCACCCCCATCCCCTACTACGCACAGGCCACTCCGGTCAGTAAAACAAAATTGAAAAGTATGAGCCTGCTCGACAAGCTCGAGCAACTCATACAACTGGCACGTGGCTGCCGTTTTGAAGACAAGTTCTTCAAACGCCACAAATCTCTGATTGAATCGACGGCGGCCGACTTGGAGTTGACCCCAGAAGAGGCGGTGATGCTCTGCCCCTTCATTTCCGACTCAGAAAGCAGCGTAAACACGCGAGAAATAACGGACTACTTCTCCTGCTCTCCTATAACTATAATGCGTAAAACGGAAAACCTGAAGACGTTGATGCACCGTCGCTATATCAGAAAACAAAATTCCTTTCACAACAACAATCCAGCCTACCAGCTGACTGGAAAAGCCAAAACCGCCTTCTGCAACAACCAATCCTTGCCCATCGTCAACTCGGTCAACTTGACAGCAGAAGAGTTTATGAAGCGTTTCAATATGTTAGTGCGCGAGGCGGGCAGAGCCAATCAGATTGACGAAGAGGAACTGCACTATGAGACCATGGAGCTGCTCAACAACAACCCTCAGCTTGCCATCGCCCGCAATGTCAACAGCCTAAGAGTGTACAACCCCGACAAGATCTATTTGCTCTACTTCTGCAAACGACTCGTCGTCGACCATCAAGTACAAATTCCCCTCCACCAGCTGGAGTTTCTTGCTTCTAACGACATCGAGGACGAATTCCCTATCCACATGAACGCCGGTCGCCACCCCTTCATCAGGGAGGGCCTTTTGGAGTTGGCAAGACAAGACGACTTCCTGTCAAACGACGTCTTTCAACTCACCGATAAGGCACGCAAGCTCTTCCTCAGCGAGTATGACCTCCCCACCAACATCGAAGACGACGAAGACGAGCATACCAACATCCTCAGTTGCAAGGACATCAAGCCCAAAGCGTTGTTCTATTCTGCTGAGGACCAGGGGCAAATCAACACCTTGCAGCACCTGCTCGAAGACGAGCAGCTGCAAGCCATACGTGAACGCTTGGAGAAGGCTAACCTCCGCAAAGGCTTCAACTGCCTCTTTTATGGCGGTCCGGGCACGGGCAAGACTGAGACAGCCTTGCAACTGGCCCGTATGACGGGCCGCGACATTATGCAGGTCGACATTTCGTCGATACGAGATAAATGGTACGGGGAGACGGAAAAGATAGTGAAAAGCATCTTCGAGAGCTATGCCGAGCGCGTGAAGAAATCGAAACACATCCCCATTCTGCTCATCAACGAGGCCGATGCCGTGCTCTCGGTGCGCACAAGCTTGGGAGGCAACAACCCCACCCTCGAGAAGACGGAGAACGCGATTCAGAACATCCTACTCCAGGCAATGGAAGACATTGATGGCATTATGATTGCCACCACCAACCTCACCTGCAACCTTGACAGTGCCTTCGATAGACGCTTCCTCTACAAGGTGGAGTTCCACCAGCCCAGTGTCGAAGCCAAGACCCACATCTGGCAGAGCTTCATCCCCGATTTAGCCGATGATGATGCCAACGTGTTGGCCCGCTCCTACAACTTCAGCGGTGGACAGATTGAGAACATCGCGCGTAAGGTGATGGTTGACCACCTGCTCTTTGGTGGCACCCCTGACCTCAACCACATCGAGGAGCTCTGTTCGAAGGAACAGATTGCCGGCCGCAACGCGAACAGCCGTAGGCCGATAGGATTCCGTAGTTAGTAATAATAAAACATATAAAGATTATGATAGTGATTCATGTTGACACGATGGAAGACACCGCTCGTTTGAAGAAAACCTACGAGGGTCTTGAGAACGTAACCTTATTGTACAACCCCACCAAGGAGGAGGTCGTCGGGCATCTCGAGCGCGACGACGATCCCTTGGTGATGTGCCTCGGGCATGGGTCTACAAGCGGACTATTCGGTACCAGTTGGCTGAATTATGTGGTTGACCGTAGTATTGTCGACCTCCTGAAGGACAGGAAGGTGATCGGCATCTGGTGCTTTGCCAGCAGCTTCGCCGAGCGTTATGGCCTACAAGGCTATTTCACCTCCATGTTCGTATCCAACTGGGATGAAGCCTATAACTTTGGCTTCCCCAATAACACCAACGAAGACATCCTCAACGAAGTCAACCTCTTCTGCGAGACCATCAACACCTACCTGAAAGGAGGCCTTCCCATGGACGAATGGGTGCCCCGCCTACAAGCCAGTTGCCACAAGGAAAAGGACTTTGTGAAATATAACTATGAGGGGATGAGGTATTTTGCATGAAATACCTTTTTTCCTTTCTTTGGTTGAAAAGCCAATATGTTTGTTCTATAATTAATTAAGGAACATTCACAAAAACAACAAAGATTATATTATGATTTTACTAGAAGACCCCAACATGAACCCTGCCGAGCTCTTTGAACCGAATAACGAGTTCCCACCCAAGTTCACTTTAAGGCTGCTCAACGAGAAAGCCCAATGCGAGAAAATCGCCAAAGAGTATGCCAACTCCATGAGAAGGCCAAAGTATTACCCTTTGTATGAGATGACCTGTGCCAAAGTCGATGTAGAAGAGCTTAAACTTTTCGATCATCAGAAGGTGGAGGTGGAACTCAACGATGAGGAATATGTCTATCTGCTTACCCGGGCACTGCTCTATGGCACAACCTACCGTTTCAGTCACCTTCGTCACGAAAACCCTGCCCTGGCCCAAAAGGTCTTCACCCAAGCCTTGGCCAGCTACCCCGACGACCTGAAGAGCGACGGTGCCCTCTATCAGATTGCCTTCAGCGAAATGCATGAAAATGCCAAGGAAATCTTACAACTGAAGAACTATTTCTTCCCCAGTGATTTGAATAATTCCAGGATCTTCATATAATCCCGGAAATAAATACTACCTTTG
>CAMKAR010000220.1 GCA_946410535.1 uncultured Bacteroidales bacterium | reverse complement strand
TTACCGTTGTCTTGTCAGTCAGCAAGGCTTTCACCTCGTCGATTTCCTGCGCCATGGCGCCTAATATTCCGATGTTTCTGATCATGGATTCAAGATTGATTGAGGGTTCGCATTGTTTGTTGCGGTCGTGCAAAAGTAGGGAATTATATCATAGGTGTCAAGAACGCTGGTGTCAGTGTGACGTGGCCATCCTTGCCCAAGTCCTTGGTATATAGGAGATAACGCTCGCCAATGCGTGAAGCAAATTTCTCGCAAAATGCGTTGAGCGAAGTGTGGGTGTTGTAGCCCGACGACTTCACTTCGATAGGACAGAGTTTCGTGCCGCGCGAAAGCAAGAAGTCTATTTCATAGTAATGCTTTTCGTCTTTGGGCCAAGTGTAATAGAAGAGGCCGTTGCCTGCCGCTGCCAACATTTGGGCAATCATATTCTCGTAAACGGAACCAAGATTGGCCGACAACTTGTCCGACAACAGTTTTTGGTAGATGCTGTTCTCGGTGAAACCCTTGTCCCAAAAGGCCAAAGTCACAAACAAGCCCGTGTCGGCGGCATACACCTTGAACTGGTCCATGTTTCTCGTCAAGCCCATACCCACACTGGGGTCATCGGCGTGATACACCAAGTTCACGGTCTTGCTGTCCTCCAACGCGCTAAGCAGGTCCGTCATCTTCTCTTCTTCCGCTTTCCCGATTACGGAAGAGGCCACAAAACGCTTCGCCTTGCGGTTCAGTTGGCCCGGTATGGCGTGATACAACTTCGATAGTTTCCCCGACGTGTCAATCTTGTGGAAATCCTCTTCATAGAGTTGAATGATGCCACGTTTCACCTTGTCCACGCGCCCCAAGTCCTTGGTTTCGAGGTAGGCATTGACCACCTGCGGCATTCCTCCAATGAGCATATATAGGCGGAAATCGCGCATCGCCGTCCTGAATGCGGCGCCCAAGGGGCGTTTGCGTTCCCAAAAAGACCGCAGCAAAGGAAAGGTGGCTTCGTCGCCCAAAGCCCAGCGAAACTCCTCATAATCCATCGGATACATCTGAAGGCGTTCTTCCTCGCTCGGGATGGTGATGTCTTTCGTGTTTTTCCTGATGCTGATTAGCGACCCCGTTTCGATGTAGTCGTAACGCCCGTCTTCAACGAGGTATTTGATGGCTTGCCGTGCCATCGGGCATTTCTGCACCTCGTCGAAAACGATGATGGACTTCCTCTCGTGCAACTTCGTGCGATAAGCAGTCTGGAGCGTCAGGAAGATGTAGTCCAAATCCATCAAGTCGTCGAACAAACTTTTGATGATGGCGGAGGCCTTGTTGAAGTCAATCAGAATGTAGGTTTCGTACTCCCGACGGGCAAATTCCCTGACGATGGTTGACTTTCCGATACGCCGTGCCCCTTCCACCAACAGTGCCGTTTTGCCGTTGCTTTCTTGTTTCCATTGAAGGAATTCTTGGTAGATTTTGCGTCTAAAAATAGTTTCTTCCATATTTCGTTCATTATGAGCGGCAAATATACAACTTTTTCCGTTCCCCGAAAATTTATTTTCAAAAAACCATCCATTCCCCGAAAATTTGTTTCGGCAAAATCCAACTTTCCCCGAAAATTTTCTTACTTTTTTCCTCCCGACGACGGCATTTAGGAAAAAACACTACCTTTGCAAAAATTTATCGAATGAAGAAAATCTGCATTTTTTGTGGCAGCAGCATGGGCTTCGACCCGATTTACCGCGAGAAGGCTGCCGAGTTGGGCCATGTTTTGGCCGACAACGGCTGCGAGTTACTTTATGGCGGCGGCAACGTGGGCCTGATGAACATCATCTCCGAAGTGATGAAACAACGCGGTTGCCGCATCGTGGGCACCATCACCCAACATTTGTTGGACATGCGCGTTGGCCGCCCCGACATCGACGAACTGATTGTGGTAGAGACGATGGCCGAGCGCAAGAAAATCCTTGAGGACATGGCCGACGCCTTCATCGCCATGCCTGGCGGCGTGGGCACGATGGACGAGCTGTTTGAGGTGATGGTCCTCACACAATTGCGCGTCTTCGACAAGCCTGTCGCGCTTTTCAACGTGAACGGCTACTACGACGACATCGTCCGCTTCCTCAGTCGTGCCACCGACGAAGGTTTCATCCACCGCGAACACGCCGACAACCTCATCGTCAGCAACGACCCGAAGGAACTTTTGGAAGGCATCGCCAACTTCAAGCCAGTGGAGCTGAAGAAGTGGGTAAGTGAGATTAAGGAACAACAATAATAAACTGGATTGCTTCGCTTCGCTCGCAATGACGCGAAGCGAGTCAAACAAAGTCCTGAAAGGACGACAAGATAACAACGGGAGATTTCAATCCCCGCAAAACAAAGTACGACCAAACACGCAAGTCCCGTAGGGACGACAGAACATAAACGGGCGACGCAAGTCCCCGGTCTAAAGCATAAAACTATGATCATCATCGGAATCACAGGCACCCTCGGTGCGGGCAAAGGCACCATCGTAGACTATCTCGTCAAAGAAAAAGGCTTCGTGCACTACTCGGTGCGGGCCTACATCACCGAAGAATGCCAGCGGCGCGGCCTCGAAGTGAACCGCGACACGCTGACCCTCGTGGGCAACGACCTACGCGCCAAGCACTGCCCCAGCTACATCACCGACCAGCTCTTTGAGCGCGCCAAGGCCGAAGGCAAAAACGCCGTCATCGAGAGCGTGCGCACCCCAGGCGAGATTGCCTCGCTGCGACAGAAAGGCCAGTTCTACCTCTTCGCCGTCGATGCCGACCGCAAAATCAGGTACGACCGCATCTACATACGCGGCTCGGAGACCGACCACATCGACTTCGAGACCTTCGTAGCCAACGAGGAGCGCGAGATGACCGCCACCGACCCCAACAAGCAGAACCTCGGCGCCTGCATCAAGGAGGCCGACTTCGTGCTGACCAACGACGGCAGCATCCCAGAGCTGCACGAGCAAGTGGAAAAGGCACTGCGCCAGCTCCACGTGCGCCCGTCGTGGGACGACTATTTCCTCAACTTAGCCGACACCGTCAGCGAGCGCGCCACTTGCAACCGTGGACGCAGCGGCTGCGTCATCGTGAAGGACAAGCAAATCTTGGTGACGGGCTATGTAGGCTCGCCGAAGGGTCTCCCCCACTGCGACGATGTGGGACATTTGTTCCGCAAGACCATCCATGAAGACGGTTCGGTCACCCAACACTGCGTGCGCACCGTCCATGCCGAGCAAAACGCCATCTGCCAGGCTGCAAGAAGAGGCATCGCATTGGATGGCAGCACCTTATACTGCCGCATGACCCCATGCCGCACCTGCGCCATGCTCATCATCAACTGCGGCATCGTGCGCGTGGTGTGCGAGCGCCGCTACCACGACGGTGCCGAAACCGAGGAGATGTTCAAGCAAGTGGGCATTCAGTTGGAGTATAAATACGACGAAGTCCAGCAGTACGAAGGGCAACGCTGCGAAGGTTGATTTTGTGCGAATTTTCGGAATTGAATTCCGAATTTTCTAAAAGTAAGTGCTTACTTCCCCTCTTTCTTCAACACCGCATTGATTTCCTGATGGGCTTTGTATTCGTCTACAAAGTCCGAATAGGAATAGTGGCAACCGTCTTGGGTAATCTCGAAGGTTATGGCATATAAAACCTTTTTCTGCGGGTTGTCGATTTCGAGTTCGTAATGGCCGTTTTCGTCAGTTTTAGTGCTTGTAACGGGAATAATCATACTCATAAAAGTGCTTTTTTCCACAATAATACCGACTCCCTCGGCGGGTTGCCCGTCTTCGTAGGTCACTTGACCGTAGACGGTGACTTTTTCAGGAACATCAAACCACTTCTTGCACGAAGTGAAGGTCAACACGCTTGCTGCCACTACCAGCAGCATCAGCATTAATTTCATTGTTGTTTTCATAACTTATTGATTTTGAAATTACAAGATGTTTATTTTGCAAAAACCAGGGCAAAGATGGTTTTTGTTATGGCTTATTTCGTGATGGTTATCCGATTCGTAAGGGAAACGCCTTGCTTGTCGTGGATGTGCAGCAGATAAACCCCTTCTGGCAATTCCCTTACATCAACTTCATTCGTCCCCCGCACCGTCTTCACCAACTGTCCAAGCCCATTATAAACCTGAACTTCGGCGGCTTCAATGCCATCTATCGTCACTTTTTCCTTGGCAGGGTTGGGATAGACCAAAGCCTTTATCGCTTCTTGTGGCAATTCCTCTACACTACAAGGAATGGGATTGAAATCGTTGCGAGACAATTTGATAATTTTTCCCTTCACATGGTTTTCG
>CAMKAR010000219.1 GCA_946410535.1 uncultured Bacteroidales bacterium | reverse complement strand
AAAGTACTACCTTTTCCCTAACTGACAATGGGTTTTTTCGGAAATTTTTACTCATGAATTATAATACACTAACAATCAACGAGAAAAATTTTACATCATGCACTTTCTACTGTTTTACTCACACCTTATATTAATATATCGGGATAAACCATGCCGTAACATCATCAAATTTTCATCCAAATATCAGTTTTTTTGAAGAAAATTGTATATCTTTGCCATGACAATTCAAAAACGAAAAGACCATGGCACAAACTTATGTAGTCAACAACAACAAGAAAATCGTCCGCTACATCCTTTTGGGAGCATTGGCGGTTTTGATCATTATGGTGTTTTCCTCATCGTTCTACACCATCCGCTCCACCGAGCGAGGCGTACTCTCCACCTTTGGCAAGATGAGCGATGAAGTGATTGAAGACGGCCTACACTTGAAGATTCCGTTCATCCAAAGCATCAAGCGCGTCAATGTTCAGCAGAAGAAATTCGACGGAAAGGAGAACAGCTACACACGAGACGTTCAGACCTCGGAGGTGGAATACACCATCAACTACGACCTGGTGCGCGAAAACGTCAGCAAGCTGATGAAAAACGTGGGCGACGACTACCACAACCGCATCGTGGTACCCTTCATCCGCTCTGCAATGAAGGAGTCGTTCGGCAACTTCGCCGCCACCGAGATTGTGGAGAACCGCGACGAGGTGCGCCGCCAGATCGAGCAACAGCTTCGTGAGACGCTGGACGCCAATTATTTCACAAACGTGCAGTTCCAACTGGTGAACATCGACTTCGACGACGATTTTGAGACGGCCATCAAGGAAAAGCAGGTGGCCGAGCAGAACGCCTTGAAGGCCAAAAACGTAACCATCCAAGTGGAAGAACAAGCCAAGCAGACCAAAATCAAGGCGCAGGCCGAGGCTGAAGCCATGAGCATCAAGGCGGCAGCATTGGAGAGCAACCCTAAGTTGGTGAACTACGAAGCCGTACAAAAGTGGGACGGGAAGTTGCCACAGTACATGCTTGGCAACACCGTGCCCTTCATCGACTTGAAGTGATTCGCTCGCTGGTTTAGGGAATCAAAAACACCCCTCGACACTATTCCACCACCCCGTAGCAGTCGAAATAGTCGGCTTGGGTGATTTTGACTTGGTAGAACTGCCCGATTTCCAACTCTTTTTCGGCTGGAATCAGGATTTCGTCATCAACTTCTGGCGAATCGTATTGGGTGCGACCGACATAATAGTCGCCTTCCAAGCGATCGATTAGCACCTTTTCGGTCTTGCCGACACGCTGGGCATTGATTTCCAACGAAATATCCTGTTGGATGGCCATTACTTTTTCGACACGCTCCTGTTTAACTTCATCGGGCACATCGTCCTTCATTTCGTATGCCACAGTTCCTTCTTCAGGCGAAAAAGCGAACACTCCTGCCCTTTCGAAACGCATATCACGCACGAATTGGCAAAGCTCCTCGAAATCCTCCTCAGTCTCGCCAGGAAAACCGACAATAAAAGTGGTGCGGAAAGCGATGTCGGGCACATGTTGGCGCACATTTTTCACGAATCCAATGGTCTGCTCCTTGTCGACACCTCGGCGCATATCCTTTAATATATGAGTGCTGATGTGCTGCAAAGGCAGGTCGATGTAATGGCAAATCTTGGGATTTTCGCGCATCAAGTCCAAAAGCTCGTCGGGGAAGCCCAAAGGATAGCCGTAATGCAACCTAATCCACTCAAAACCATCGATTTCGCACAAAGCCTTCACCAATTCAACGATATGTGATTTTCCGTCAATATCGTGGCCATAATAGGTCAGGTCCTGAGCGATGAGGATGAGTTCCTTCACACCCTGTTTGGCCAAGCCTTTAGCCTCTTCCAACAAGTCGGCCATCGGCACGCTGACATGGCTCCCTCGGATGAGCGGGATGGCGCAGAAGGCGCAACGACGGTTGCAGCCTTCCGAGATTTTCAGATATGCGTAATGTTTCGGAGTGGAAAGCACACGGCGACTGCAATAATCGGGCTGCACCTCCTCTTTCAGCAAATCGGCGGCAATGAGGTTGACGCTCTCCACGCCGTAGAAGCCATCCACCTCGTGGATTTCCTTCTGCAAGTCCTTGCGGAAGCGTTGCGAAAGGCAACCCGTTACATACAACTTGCTGATTCTACCTTGTTTGCGCAGTTCGGCATACTCCAAAATGGTGTCAACCGACTCCTCTTGCGCGTCGCCGATGAAGCCACACGTATTGATAATGACCACGTCGGATTTCCTATCGGAGTCGTGACGGATCAAGTATTTGTGCTGCAACAAGGCCCCCAGATGCTCCGAGTCGACTTTGTTCTTAGAGCAGCCGAGGGTGATGATATTTAAAACTGGTTTGTGCATCATTCAAACAGCGAATCCACAAACGCCTTCCTGTCGAAGACCTGCAAATGGTCAATGCCTTCGCCGACGCCGATGTATTTGACCGGGATCTTGAACTGGTCGGAGATACCGATGACCACACCGCCCTTGGCTGTGCCATCCAACTTGGTCAATGCCAAAGCATTAACCTCAGTGGCGGCGGTGAACTGTTTGGCTTGTTCGATGGCATTTTGGCCAGTAGACGCATCAAGAACGAGTAAAATCTCATGCGGTGCATCGGGAACAACTTTTTGCATCACAGTCTTGATCTTGGTCAGCTCACGCATGAGGTTGACCTTATTGTGCAGACGGCCAGCCGTGTCGATGATAACCACATCGGCATCCTGGGCCACCGCTGACTTCACCGTGTCGAAAGCCACAGAAGCGGGGTCGGCGCCCTGACCTTGTTGAACGATGGGCACCCCTACCCTTTCAGCCCAAATCTGAAGCTGACTGACGGCGGCAGCGCGGAACGTATCAGACGCACCGAGGATGACCTTCTTGCCTGCCTTCTTGAAGTTATGGGCCAACTTGCCGATGGTGGTAGTCTTGCCCACACCATTCACGCCCACGACCATGATGACGTATGGTTTCTTGTCGGCAGGGATATCGAAGGTGGTGCCATCGCCCGACTCGTTCTCCTGAAGCAAGGCCATGATTTCCTCCTTCAGGATGCGGTTCAATTCGTTGGTGCCCACATACTTGTCGCGGGCAACGCGTTTCTGGATACGGTCGATGATTTTCAAAGTGGTCTCAACGCCCACATCGGAGGTGATCAGGATTTCCTCCAGGTTGTCAAGCACTTCGTCGTCGACGGTCGACTTACCGACAATGGCTTTGGTGATTCTTGAGAAGACGCTGGTCTTGGTCTTTTCAAGCCCTTTGTCGAGGTCTTCCTTTTGTTCTTTCTTTTTGGTCAGGAATGAGAATAGGCCCATGATTTTCTTTTTTTACAAACACAAAAAGGCTCTCCCATAATGGTTATGGAAAAGCCTGACTTTCAAATGATAACTTCAATTATCTCTTAGCAAGGAACTCCTGCACCTTGTCGGCAGGGACGACGGTCTCCTCAAAATAGTAGGCACCGGTCTTCTCCGAACGCTTCATTCTGATGACCTTGCTGTAGGTCTTGTCCAAGCTACGAAGTGTAGCAACTGCTTTCTTTGCCATAACTCTTTATTATTTAATCTCCTTGTGGAGGGTCATTCTTTTGAGAATCGGGTTATACTTCATCAACTCCAGGCGATCGGGAGTGTTCTTCTTGTTCTTCATGGTGTAGTACCTTGAAGTGCCAGGCATACCGCTTGCCTTGTGTTCGGTGCATTCGAGAATGACCTTCACGCGTGCGTCTTTCTGTTTCTTTGACATTGCTTTAACTCCTTTTTAATTTGGCTGCAAAAGTACAAATTTTTCAAATACCCGCAACCGATTTCACAAAATTTTATTCTCCTTGGATAACCTTGTTCACAATTTGCAGAATTTCAGCTTCTTGCACAAGAGCAGCGGCCTCAATCTCGGCGGCTTCCTTCAAAATCTGGGCCTTGAAAGCCTCGTCCTTGAGCGATGCAGCGTTGATTTTGACGTTCAAATGGGCTCCCATGACGGCAGAACGAGCGCACAAGGCACCCACGCCAGCGTCGGTGACGGAGTTCGGATTACCGGTCTCTGCCATGGCGCGGACAACCTCGAAAGCCTTGAAGGCGGCCTTCATCGTGTGGAAAGGCACCTGGGTGGCATATTTCGTGGCCTCTTGGATGGCAGCGCTACGGGCAGCCTTCTCCTCATCGGTCTTCTTGGGCAAACCGAATGCATCCATAATTTTATTGAAAGCATTGGTATCTTCGTCGACGAGTTCGAGCAGCTCATCCTTGATGGCTTGGCCTTTGACGGCCCAATTGCTGAACTCTTCCCAACGCTCG
>CAMKAR010000218.1 GCA_946410535.1 uncultured Bacteroidales bacterium | reverse complement strand
GCTCGGGAAGCAAGTAGAATTCCTCCATCTGGCTTGCTGCTTTGCCGATGCACCAGCACAAAACCGCATTGAATTTCAACCCTTTTCGTCTGCTCACCTTATAAAGCCGCGTCACGTCGAAGGTCTTAGTGAGCGTCACCATCGGCATGGGCGACTTCATCCATAGCTCAAATGCCTGAGCCCGATTCGTCTCCTGAGGGTTGATTTCTTGTTTCATTAGAAATATGTTTTTTCCCAAAACCAAATCGAATGCAAAATTAGGGTATTATCCGTTCCGAAACGAAAACCAAATGTGGACAATTACATGGACAATCTAAAACAAATTACCATTGAAAATGAAAAAGTTATAGTTTTGCGATGAAAATCAAATCATTTCAAAATGTCGAAACTTCTTTCCTTCTTACTAATTTCGCTTTGCGCTTTGAATGGCTGGGCGCAGAGTCCTCTCCTTAAATCACATTGGACACAGAATCATCCTTACAATCAATTTTGTCCAGCAGATCCTTTTGAGAACTACACCCATAGTTATGCTGGGTGTCCTGCCGTTGCCATGGGGCAGATTATCAATTATCTGCAAACGACGCAAAACACCCGTTTTGACGATGGCGATGACTATTATTCCAGTTACGCCGGTCGCAATTTTCATATTGACGATGATTGGGCGGCTTATTCGTTCCTTTCTTTCCCACAATTGAACGAGATGCTGGACTCCGTAGATGCCACTTTCCAGCGCCACGAGGAACTTAGCGACAAGCTGGCTGCTGCCGTGGTTTTTGCTTGCGGCACCGCTCTCACGCAGGTGTATTCTGCTGATCCAGACTATGGTTCAGGCACTTACGCAGTGAGCCAGGCATTCGAGGCCTACCAACGCTTTGGCTTCACCGACTGTGTGCTGTTCCGCGAGCCAGATTCCTTAATGTATGCCACCTTGATTTCCAATTTGCAAGCTGGTTATCCTGCCCACCTGGCCGTCGAGAATCCCGCTGGAACATCTGGACACAATGTCGTCGTCGATGGCTATCGCGAATCGGACGGCAAATTCCACATGAACTTCGGTTTCGGTGGATCCTACGACAACTGGTATGACATTCCCGATCCTAATTTCTTTTATGGGTTGACCAAATTGGAAGGAATCATCTTGAACATCATTCCCACAACTCCACCGCCCACAACCGTCCACGAGTCCTCCTTCCAACAGCAACTTGAAGTATATCCCAATCCCGTTTCCGACGTGCTTTACCTGAAGAACCTTCCTTTGGAAACAGCATACTATTCCATTTTCAATGTGTTAGGCCAAGAGGTAACTTCAGGCACCACGAATGGCAACATTTCCGTTGCTGGTTTGCAAAAGGGCGTTTATTTCTTACAAGTCAAAAGCGAAGGAATTCTTGAAACAACGAAGTTTGTGGTGAAGTAACCCATCGTGGCGGCGGTTTGCTTCTTACGGTTTTGAAGCATCTCAGAGAAAAAATGCTGGAAAAATAAACAAATTTTGTAGTTTTTCCGTCATCATTGCGTCTAATAGGCAAACGATTCAAAACCATGAAAGAAAAAGAGAAGGCTTTTTCCGACCTTGTCAAGAGGCACAAAAACACGATATTCACCGTGTGCTACCTCTTTTCGAAGGACCAGGAAGAAGCCAACGACCTATTTCAGGAGACGCTCATCAACCTTTGGCGAGGCTTCGACTCGTTTCAAGGTAAATGCGATGTGAAGACTTGGATCTGGCGCGTCAGTTTCAACACTTGTCTCACTTTCGAACGCAAGAAAAAACGCCATGTCGAGACGGTGCCCTTCAACATGGACATCAACCTCTTCACCGACACCGACGACGACACCAAGCAGATTCAGCAACTCTACCGCCGCATCAACAAATTAGGCATGGTTGACCGGGCCATCATCCTGCTTTGGTTGGAAAACCTGAGCTACGAAGAAATCGGTCAGATCATCGGTATCTCCACCAAGAATGTCTCGGTAAAACTGGTTAGAATCAGGGAACAACTCAAGAAAATGTCGAACGATTAAAGACGCAAAACGATGGAAAACAACGAACTGGAAGAAATGCGGGCGCAACTGGACGTGTTGAACAAGAAACTCGAAGGCGAAGCCATTGTCAGCGAGACCATGCTCAGCAATACCACAAAAAAGAGCGTGTCGAAAATGCAGAGGAGGTTGCTCATCAGAATCATTGTGGCAATCGTTTTATCTCCTTTGGTTTTCACCTTCGGAGGACTATGGATCCTAATTTGGTGCTTAGGCGTGATCGCATTGAACTTGTATGTCTATCAGAAAACCAAGAAAATCTATGCCGAACCGTTAGATGTGGCAGACTTTACCTCGCAAACCCACAAAATCATCAAGACCTATAAAAGGACAAGGAAAATCCTGTTCATCTTTTTCTCGGCATCTTTTTTGGCTTTAGGAATCTTTCTTCTTCTTGTGACTGGTTTCTCAGCTCAAGCCTTCAGCAGGTTCTTTTTCATCTTGGTTTTTGCCATCTTCAGTTCGGTGATCTATTTCGTCGTCGAAGAAGTCTTTGTCAAACCCGACGTGGAACTTACTTTGGAGCAAGTCCTACACGACTTGGAGGTCCAGCCCAACGAAAAAGCATAAAATGGCTTATCGTATGTTCATTGCTTCCAACGCTTAAACATCGTCTCAAACTGATCGTTCGTCTTATCAGAAAAAAGCATAGTTTTGCAGTATGATTCAAAAATCATGTCAGCACTGAAGACGATATTATCAAGTAGAATCAGCGGCTACGATGCCAAAGCTTTGGCCCAAGCCGAATTCAAGGAAGAACTGTTTCAGTTGCTTTTCGACCCAGACAAGCGCACTTCCGACAACGCCGCCTGGGTATTGACCCATTTGCCCAAGACCGCCGATCCGTGGTTGGCCGAGCGCCAAGACCTCCTTATCGATGAGGCCATGCGCACAACGAGCACCACCAAGCGCCGCCTCATCATGAACCTCGTGGATCGGACCTCCTTCGACCCCGACCACATCCGCATCGATTTCCTCGATTTCTGCTTCAACACGATTCTTTCCGATGAACCTATCGGCGTGAAGAGCTTAGCCATCAAGTTGGCCTACGCACAGAGTGCCCATTATCCCGAGCTGCTCGAAGAGATCTACGCCACCCTTCGGATGATGGAGCCAGAGGAACTTCCAGCGGCTTTGAAACACCTGCGGGGGAAGACGCTGGAAAAAAAGCCTAGAACATCTCACAGCCTCGAAGAGGCGTAACGCACGCAGTGCAATTAACACCATACAAGCGTAGCGCAGTGTGGTGGACATACAAGCGAAGCGCAGTGTGGTGGACATACAAGCGAAGCGCAGTGTAGCGGACACACAAGCGAAGCGCAGTGTACCCATGACACTCCCTAAGCATCTCGGAGAGATGCGACCGACCATGATGGATAGTAGAGCGATGTCGCATATCTCCGATATGCAGTAGTCGTAGCACTTGATAGCACCATACTGCGCGGCTTTGCCGCTTGTATGGTGTTAACTGTGCCTATCGGCGCGTCTCATGCCTCCGGCATGATGAGGAGGTCAGTCCTTGAGGAAGTACTCCTCCTTGATTTCCACTCCGTTCTCAATTAGGAGCTCCCGGTACTCATTGGCAAATGCCTTGCTACGATGGTGCTCTTTCTGCTTGGCGATATACCTCACTATCTTGTCCCGATCTCGCAAGCTATACGAAAAGCCCGCATACTCTTTGGTCCATCCGTCAAAAAGCGGAAAGTGAGGATTAGCTTTGAGCCACTTGCTGGTAGAGACCTTGATTTCTTGCACAAACTTGGACATCGCCAAGGTCGCAGGCAAGGATACAAAAAGATGCACATGGTCGGGCATACCGCCTATGCGATAGAGACGGCCTCCAATCTTGTTAATAAATCCGAGCATATAGGAATAGAGTTCCCGTTCATGCTCTTCGACAATAGCGGGAATGCTTCGATGGGTACGAAGCACAATATGATAAAACGTTTGTGTATAACTCATAAATCAATAACGTTAAATAATTCATATTATTATTAAAAGTATAAATTATATATAAAATTTATTTATCAGAAGTTACCGTACACGGACGAACCGTCAATGAAGGAAAACTTCGTATCTTTGCCTCAAACAAAAACACCTCACCCCATGAATCACCCCATCCAAGAAGGCTATATGCCTTATCTCGGCTACCAGACCTACTACCGCATTGTCGGTGAACCTTCAAGCAAGCCCGCACTGCTTTGTCTGCACGGCGGACCGGGTAGCACGCACAACTATTTCGAAGTGCTGGACCGCATCGCCGACACGGGCCGCCAGG
>CAMKAR010000217.1 GCA_946410535.1 uncultured Bacteroidales bacterium | reverse complement strand
TTATTGGAGCGAAAGCCAACGCATTGTTGACAGGCAAATACTCGCCCGACATCGAGGACGTGCAGCGCGTGGCCATCCCGATTTTGCGTCACCGTATCATCCGCAATTATACGGCTGAGGCGGAAGGCATCAGCATTGAAAACATCATTGATACGTTGAAATAAACGATTGCCTAAAAACCGACCGTCTATAGATTCCTGTGGGAATGACATAAACGGTCGGTTTTTTTGTATTATTCCTCGTCGACCAAAAACACCGCCACCTGGCGGATGCCGTTGGCACCGATGACAAGCGTCTGCTCAATGTCGGTGCTGCGGCTCGGTCCCGTGATGATGGTCAGCTGTGAAGGCCTGTCCTTGGCGTATTTTTTCTTCACGGTCTGGAAGGCCGTGCGCATCCCGGGGACGATTTGTTCGGTGGTGGCATACACCAACAGGATGTCAGGCAAGGCATAAGCCTCGCGCGTCATTGTCATGGCATCGCTGACGACGATGCTGCCCGTTTGGGCAACGAGGCATTCGCAACCCGTCAGGCTAACAAGTTTCTGCTTGGGTTCGCGCTCCTTGCTTTCAGTATAAGGGATGCCGTATTTCGTCAGAAGTTGCTGCATCTCAGGGCTGGTGCACCACAGCGGTTCCCAGCCGTTTTCGGGTGCCAACTGTTTGAGACACTCGGCAAACTCGGCCTCGCTCTCCAAATAGATGAAGATGCCCCCATGGTCCTTGAAGTTCTGCACGAAGGTGATGGCGGTGCCGTCTTCCTCCTTGATGGGCACCCACGTCTCGGTGCGTTGGTCGATGTCCTTAAACAAAGCCTCCTGCCGCTCGATAAGGGCATTGCGCACCTTAGCGAGCATCTGCTCCTTGAAGGTGGCATCCTTGTTTTCTCCTTTGTTGTCCCAAGCCATGATGATTATGCGTTTTCAGGTTGGCTTTCAACGTTATGCTCGGCGGCTTTCAGCGCGGCATCCTTCAGTTTCTCCTCTTCCGAGTTGTTCCACGGACGCTTGCCGAAGATGCGTTCCAAGTCCTCGCCGAAGATGACTTCCTCGTCGATGAGCTTATTGGCCAACTGCGACAAGCCCTCGCGGTGGTCGGTTAGGATCTGGATGGCCTCCTGATAGGCTTTCTCGATGATTTTGCTCACTTCCTTGTCGATGGTCTCGGCGGTCTTTTCGCTATAGGGCTTGGTGAAACTATAATCCTGCTGACCCGTTGAGTCATAATAACTGATATTTCCGATTTCGTCGTCCAAGCCATAGTAGGTCACCATGGCGAAGGCCTGCTTGGTCACCTTCTCAAGATCGGAAAGGGCTCCCGTTGAGATTTGGCCAAACACCACCTTTTCGGCGGCGCGACCACCCAAGGTGGCGATCATCTCATGGTACATCTGTTCCTTGGTTGTGATTTGGCGCTCCTCAGGCAGATACCAGGCCGCACCGAGCGAGTTGCCACGCGGCACGATGGTCACCTTGACCAACGGATGCGCATATTGCAGCAGCCAACTCGTCGTGGCATGACCCGCCTCGTGGAAGGCGATGACTTTCTTCTCCTCGGGCGTGATGATCTTGTTCTTCTTTTCAAGACCACCAATGATGCGGTCGACGGCATCGAGGAAGTCCTGCTTGCCAATCAAGTCCTTGCCCTTGCGAGCGGCCATCAGAGCGGCTTCGTTGCAAACATTCGCAATGTCGGCACCTGAGAAGCCTGGGGTTTGCTTGGCCAAGAAATCCTTGTCGACATCGTTATCGAGCTTCAAGTTGCGCATGTGGACCTCGAAAATCTCCTTACGGCCCACAACATCAGGCAACTCGACGTAAATCTGTCGGTCGAAACGGCCTGCACGAAGCAAGGCCTTGTCCAAAATGTCAGCGCGGTTGGTGGCGGCCAACACGATGACACCCGAATTGGTGCCAAAGCCGTCCATCTCGGTAAGCAGCTGGTTCAGTGTGCTTTCGCGCTCGTCGTTGCCACCTGTGATGGCGCTCTTGCCACGGGCGCGACCGATGGCATCAATCTCGTCGATGAAGATAATGCACGGTGCCTTCGACTTGGCGTTGTTGAACAAATCGCGGACGCGCGAGGCACCCACGCCGACAAACATCTCCACGAAATCGGAACCCGAAAGGCTGAAGAAAGGCACGTTAGCCTCACCAGCCACCGACTTGGCCAACAAGGTCTTACCAGTTCCAGGAGGGCCTACCAGCAGCACGCCCTTCGGAATCTTGCCGCCCAACTTGGTGTATTTCTCCGGATTCTTCAGGAAGTCGACGACCTCCATGATTTCCACCTTGGCCTCTTCGAGACCTGCCACGTCCTTGAATGTCACATTGACAGAACTGCTGTTTTTGTCATACAACTGGGCACGCGACTTGCCGATATTGAAAATCGAGCCGCCACCGCCCATGCTACGCCCCATGCCACGCATCAGAATGATGTAAAAAACGATGAGCAGGCCGAAAGGAACTACCCATGACAAAATGTCGGACATCCAATTGTTGCGCCTTACATTGTTGATATACACAGGTTTGTCAATGCCTTGTTGGGTCTCTTCAACCATCTCCTCAAAACGGTCGAGCGAGCCAATCTTATAGGTATAGTTGGGACGCAACGAGTTGCTTCCAACCCTCGGAGCTTCGGGAAAATGCTTGATAAGGCCTTTATCGTTAAGATAAATCTCAGCATCTTCCTTGTTGACCAAATCGATTTTCGCAACCTCTTGGTTCTTAAGCATTTCTCTCAATTCGCCTTGATTGATTTCCTCTTTTTCGACACTGTCTTTCCCGCCGATAAACTGCAAGCCAATCAGTGCGGCGAACAAAACGGCATAGATCCACATGAAGTTGAATCTTCTCTTGCCATTGGGGTTTTGCTGTGGCTGCTGGGGTTGACCAGGCTGGTTCGGGACATTGCCTTTCCCGTTAGTCTGTTTTTCTTCCATTTGTAAAATAGTGATTTTGAAATAATTACTCCTCTGATGCCTTCACGATTCTTTCGGCATCGGCCCAAAGCTCTTCCAATTTATAGTAGCCCCGAGCCGATTCGAGGAACACGTGAACGACCACATCCACGAAGTCTATCAAAATCCATTCCGTATTGTCGCGGCCCTCCACATGGTAGGGTTTGGCGTGTGTCTTCTCGAACACCAATTCTTCCACCTTGTCGGCGATGGCGTCGACTTGCGTCTTCGACGGCGCATGGCAGATGACGAAATAGTCCGTCACTGCGGTGGTGATTTCCCTCAGGTCGAGGGTGACGATTTCCTTGCCTTTCACGGCTTCCATGGCCTCAACGGTGGCGGCCACAATCTCTTCAACGTTATCGTTCTGATGTCTGATTCTCATAATTGCATAAAATAGGGTGCAAATTTACGCATTTTTGCGTTATCAAGCGGCATTTGGCAAAAATTACCTATTTTTGGGGCCTGAAAACGACTTTTACCATGAGCGAAAAAGACATCTTCTCCCCTATCTCCACCTTCATTTTCGACTTCGACGGCGTGATGACCGACGGCACTGTCTTCTGCGACTTCGAGGGGCATCCCTTGCGTGCCACCAACGTGAAAGACGGCTATGCGATCCAGTTAGCCACAAAATTAGGCTACAATGTGGCGATCATCTCGGGCGCGGTATGCCCTTCCACCATCGTGAGGATGAACAGCCTTGGCGTGACCGATGTGTTCACTGGCATTCCCGACAAGGTGTTGAAACTCAACGAATACATGCAAGAAAAAGGCTTGAAGTCCGAGGAAATCATGTTTATGGGCGACGACATCCCCGACCTCAATGTGATGAAGATGGTGGGCTTGCCCGCCTGCCCTGCCGATGCGGTGCCCGAAGTGAAGGCTATCAGCAAGTTCGTCAGCGAAAAACCAGGTGGCAAGGGCGCTGTGCGCGACGTCATCGAGAGGACGCTGAAGGTACAAGGCAAGTGGATGACGGCTGAGGCGTATGCGTGGTAAGTCATAAAAAAGCGGAATGGCCGGACCGTCGCGGTGGGGCCATTCCTGAGAATACAAATGAATCAATAATCAATCTACCCCTAATGGGGCGACTGTTTCTTTATTCCTTTCTCTTACGCTTGCCCAAGAGGTAGGCACCTCCGAGACAACCCAAGACAAGTATTTCGCCTCCCAAAGGAGCGTATTGGTCGATGGTGATGCCCAACTCGGGCACCATGGGTAGCTCAAGCTCACTTTCGTCGGTATTAGTGCGCTCGCTGTCCTCCTCTTCCTCCTCGTCCATGATCAGGATTTGGGCGGGTGCCTGGGGAATGCAGATGGGACCGAACATCAGTGCCAAAATGGCCATCACGGATATGATTCTCTTTTTCATCTTTT
>CAMKAR010000216.1 GCA_946410535.1 uncultured Bacteroidales bacterium | reverse complement strand
TCTTGGGTTTGCTGCGCAAAACCTCAAACATTTGTTCTAATTTTCTGATTTCCATGATTCTATATTTAAGATTTAAAATTTAATATTTCAAATTCATTGGATTTTGCCCCATGAGGCAGGAAAGGGTATGTTGTTTGCTTTGTAATAAAGGATGATTGGGTCGTAGTCCAGATTGTCGGCCCAAGTAAGGGTTTTCAATTCGGGATGAACATATGCCTTTTTAAACAAGTCAAGGTTCAAAAGAAATTGATAGGGCTTCACGGAATCAACCACATTGGAAAAATCGACCTCACCCGAAGTGCCATCTTCAAAAAACACCCTATAAATATAATCGTGCAGGTATTCTATTTTTTTCAAGTCGTATTTCACTATTATAAAGGTTTGATTTTTATAAGATTACCCTTTTTAGCCTCTTCCCAACAAATCATCAGTTCCTCTTGATGCATTTTTGCCCATTCAGCAACAAGGCCAAATGTTTTAGGAGGCAGATCGCCTATCATCAGACCAAAGTCCTTAATCCTAATCGAAGCCTCGTATTCATTGTAACGCACATGAAAATGGGGCGGATTGTGATCCGAGAAATTCATTGTGATGATAATTCCTAAAAACCGGCTTATTTCTGGCATATCTAATTTTTCTGCAAAAATACAAAATAAAAGCGTTTCCGCAAACGAAAACGCTTTTTATTTGAGTTTATGCTTGTTTTTGGCTCGATGTCAATAGTAAATGATGTTCAAATCCAAACGTTTTTGTTGCAGTTTCTCGACATCGCGGGCGCGTACCTTGGTGTTGTAGACCTTGAGTTGTTTGAGTGCCGGCATGTTTTCGACGGGCGAGATGCTGCGCACGTTGGTGTTGTTGACAAACAGGTTCTCGAGTTTCAGCAGGTTCTGCAAGGGCTTCAGCGACTTCACCGTGGTGCCGCTGGCATTGAGGGTGACCAATTCGTTCATTTTGGAGAGCGGGCTGAGGTCCTTGATTTGGGTGTTCTCGATGTTGAGCAACTGGAGCAAGGTGCTGTTTTCGATGGGCGAAAGGCTGCTGACGGGGTTGTTCTGCACGTTGAGTTCCACCAAATAGGGCTTGTTCTCCAATGGCTTCAGGTCGCTGATGCTTTGGTTGTTGATGGTGAGGCGTTCGAGCCACATGAGGTGGGTGAGCGGATCGATGCTGTTGATGGGATAGTCGGGCGTGATTTCGATTTCCCTCAAATCCAAGATGCGTTGCAGCTCAAGTGCGTTGGGCGTCTCTGATTGGATTCCGACGGCATTGCGGAAGATGGTTTGCCAGATGGGGGCGAGGGTGTTCCACCAGTAAAGCAGATTTTCGGTTTGGTAGACCACGGTCACCTGACGCTGGCTTTCCTTCAGAGCCACGACCTGGCTTTTGCCGATCACGGTGCTGTCGGCGTCAATCACTTCGATGTTGCTGTCGTTCATCAGCGGCGAGAGGTCGTTGACGGGCGTATCCATGATGTTGAGGTAGCGCAGGCTGCCCATGTCTTGCAAGGGGGTCAGGTCATTAATATAGGTGTGTGCGATGTTGAGCGATTCGAGGTTGGTCAGGCCTTGGATGGGTTGGAGGAAATTGATTTCGGTGTGGGCGATGTTGAGCGAACGGAGGTTGGTCAGGCGGCTGACGGGCATCAGGTTTTGGATAAAGGTGTTGCCAGAAAGGTCGAGTTCCTGCATGTTGATGATTTGGTGCAGTTGCTCCGTGGAAGGCTCCGAGTCGAGTTGTATCTGCTTTGAAAACACGGCTTTCCAATACATTGGCAAATCGCGCCACCAAGTCTTGAGCGCTTCCGTGTCGTAGATGACCAAGGTGAAGGGGTTGCTCTTGGTGAAGGCGCTGGCTTCGGCGTCGTGGATGCTCGAATGGTCGCAATAGATCTTGCTTAGGCGGCGATGGTTCTTCAAAGGCGTGAGGTCGCTGATGGAGGTGTTGCTGCAGTAGAGTTCGCGCAAGTTGGTCAACTCGCTGAGGGCCTGTAGGTTGGTGATGGCCGAACCCGATATGTTGAGGCTTTGCAGGTCTTGCAGGTTGCTGATGGGACCCAAGTCGCGCACGGCGGTCTTGCTGATGTCGATAGTCTTGAGTTGGGGCAGGTCTTGCAGGATGCCGATGTTGGCGATGCGCGTGCCGCTCAGGTTGACGGAAGTCAGGCTTTGGCAGTTCTTCAGCTGGGTAAGGCGGCTCACTTGGGTGTTGGCCACGTTGAGTTTCTCAAGGTTGCGCAACGAAACCAGCACACTAAGGTCGTCGATGGCGGTGTTGGCGGCTTCGAGTTCCTTCAGGGTGATGTTGTATTTCAGCGGCGAGAGGTCTTCGATCAAGGTGGAGTTGGCACGCAATACTTTCAGTTTGTTGAGGTTGCGCACGGGCGAGAGGTCTTCGATGGAGGTCTCTGAGATGTCCAACCAGGTGAGGTCCGAAAGCTCGCTGAGGGGTTCCAAGGTGATGATTTCGCGGATGCCGGAGATGTCGACGCGCTGGCGTTGGGTGACGAGCTTCAGCTTGGCGTCGAGTTCGGCCATGTCGTTCTTGAAGAACTTGTCTTTCAGCTCGGTCTGACCTGTCACGGGGTCGATGATGGGATAGGAAGCCATGAAGTCGGCGGAGGTAATCATGCCGACGGTCTCCATCGGAATGCTGTCGTAGAGCTTGATGTCGGCGCCGAGGCGGTTCTTCCATTTTTGCGACAGGCTGTTCCACCAGTTGCGCAAGGCCTCTTTCTCGTTGATTTTCGTGGTGTAGATGCTGGCTATCTTGAGGCTGTTGGCTTGGCGGTCGAGGTTGATTTCGACGTAACGGTTCTTCATGTTGTCGATGGCTTCGTCGGTGACGGTCTTGCCCGTCAGGTGTCGTGTCAGGGTGGCCTTGAAGAATACACTTCCGTCGTCGCGCGTGCCGTTGGCGATGCTTTGCAGGTCGAGCTTGAAGGTAGCCCACTTGAAGAAGAAGTCGATGTCCTTAAGGTAAGCCTGCACGTCCTTGTTGATGGGGGTCTTGCGGTTCACGTCGAGGTCGTCCTCGATTTGCACCTTGTCATCGATGAAGATCTTGCTCCAGCTTTCGGTGTAGACGATTTCCTTCTCCAAGGGCATGGCGGTGCTGTCGCCAAGGAAATTCATCGTTTCCTCCAGATACGCAATCATGCTGTTGATTTCGTTCTCGAATTTCGCGATTTCGTCTTTTGAGAGCTTTTGGGCATGGCCGCCAAAGGCAAAGCCGAGCAACAATATGGAGAGTAAAGCTACCTTTCTCATGGTTGGTGGGGTTGATAGAATTTAATGAGGTTGTTTTTTTCTTTTTCGGGCATATACACGACGTTCGACATGAGCCAGCCGGAGTTGAGGCCCGAGCGGTTGAACCACGACACCTCGAAGTACCAGTCCTTGATTTGGAGGACGTGGAACTTGACCCCGTCGACGTGCTGGAACACGAGCTTGCCTCTCTTGATTTCGTAGAAGAACAGGGTCAGGTAGTCGGGTTGGTATTCCTTTGAGGCGTAATAGTCGATGACATCGGGGTTTTGGAAGGCCTTGTAGATGTTCATGAAGTCGAGTTCGTGGCTCATGGGATGCAGGAAATGCTTCTCCCGTTCGGCCAGTTCGCCGGTCGGAAACATTTTGTTGAACTCCGAGAAATAGACGTTGGTGAGCACCCATTTCGAGCCTAATCCTTCCTTTTCGACGGCCAAAAACAGCATGATGTTGACTTCCTTGCCGTTGTATTTGAAGGTGGTCGACACCTCGCTGTACCATCTGCCGCCAAGGAAGGTCATGTAGGTGGAATCGTCCTTCGTGACGTCCTCGATGAAATAGCGTTGCAATTCGGTTTGCTTGCCGTATTTCTCCTGGTCGAAGAGGATGGGCAGCGACTTGCGGCGCATCTCGTTGCTGCGGTAGTCGTGGTCTTTGGGATAGAGCCTGTTGCCGAACTGATCTTCCTCGTAGTTGAACCTGCGCATGAACTGGCCCATCTGCTTGGTCATGGCGTAAAGCTCGGTCTCGTCCATCTTAAATTCACCAATCGTCTGACCCGCAACGGGCCAGACGATGGCAATGGTAAGAGCCAGAATGACAATATTTCTAGCTAATTTCATCTATTCGTGGTTTCCTTCACGCGCATGTCGCCGAGCAACACGTCCCAGAAGCCGATGGTGCGGCCACCGATTTGGGTCTCCTTGCGCTTCACGTAGACGGTGATGTCCTTCTTGGTCGTGTCCTTATACACCATGTTGCCTTCGGCATCGTAGCCACGGAAGGTCTGGAAGATGGTGATGACACCCACGTAGGTGCCGTCGGGTTGGCGTTGCAGGTCGCTGACATATTCGATGTTGTACCATT
>CAMKAR010000215.1 GCA_946410535.1 uncultured Bacteroidales bacterium | reverse complement strand
ACGACTTTTTCCGGCGAATTGTTCAGGGCGATTTGCCATTTGCAAGACGGGAGAAAGGGGAATTTGCAATTCCCGCGTGAGAATCGTAGAGACGTCACGTCACGGTGTGGCGTCTCTACGTGTTTTTCGGGAAGCTGCCGGCTTTTCTCATTCTATGATGAGCGCATCGAAGCCTTCCGTGGCAAAGGTCTCCAACTCACTTTCCGCGTTCACGAAGATGTAGTAGGCTTCCACGCCGTCCATCGCTTCGATGGTTTCGAGCGAACGTTCCATGCCCATCACCATGCAGATGGAGGCCAAGGCATCGGCCCAAACGGAGTTTTCAGCCAATACCGTTGCGCTGAGTAATTGGTGTTCAACGGGATAGCCTGTCGTCGGGTCGATGCAGTGGGAGTAGCGCTTGCCGTTGCGCTCCACGTATTTTCGGGTGCTGCCCGAGGTGACCAAACCCTTGTCGCGCAAGGCGATGCGGGTTTGCACCACTTGCTCGGAGTCCCAGTTTTCGGCGGGTTTCTCGATGCCTACAATCCAGGGCTTGCCGTCGGGTTTGTTGCCTTTGGCCATGATTTCGCCGCCTGTGTCGACCAAGTAGTTGCTGATGCCACGGCTTTCCAAAAACGAGGCAATCATGTCGGAAGTGTAGCCTTGGGCTATCGCGTTGAAGTCCAATTGCATGGCGGGATTCTCCTTGACGACTTTCCCGTTTTCGATCCTCACTTTCCGATAGTCGACCAATTGTTTTAGGCTGTCGATGAGTTGTGGCGTGATGCTGTCGCCTGTCTTTGCGCTGAAGCCCCAAGCGGCCACGATTGGCGAGATGGTAGGGTCGAAATAGCCGCCCGAAAGCCGTGCGGCCTCTTGCGCGATGCGGAAGTTGTCGACGAAGATGCTGTCGAGTTCGACTTCTTCGTTTCGGTTGACTTTGCAAATCACCGAGCTGTCGACCCACAGGTTGACCGACCTATCGACGGCGCGGAAAATGGAATCCACTTCGCGCTGGAAGTTGCGGCCTTGCTCGTCGTAATAGGTGATCGCATAATATGAGCCTTGCGCAAGGCCTTTAAGGATGATCTTTTTCGGCTGGTTGTCGCATGAAGCCAAAGCCAACAGAGCCAGAATTACCAAGAATGATTTTTTCATATTTGTTCCATTAAAAGAAAGCTCCTACGGAGCAACCCCAAGCCTCATCAACTCTCAACTACAAACTAATAGTAGCGCACCATTTCAAGGCAAAATTCTCCCAAACTCCAGCTCGCCTGTAAGGCCCATAGCGATAGAAGACACCTGCTCCCATTTTGGCTAATGGTGTCGACAAGATGCCGTTGACCACAAAACCGCTCTCGAAATAGCCCTTTTCCATCGTCTTGAAGTTCTTGTCGGGGAAGGCGTCGGCACGCTTCATGTCGCCCCAACCGATGTTGGTTGCGATGGTCAGCTCGGGCTTGAACAACCGCGAGTTGGTCTTCCACAGCATCCCGTTGAAGTTGTGGCTCAGGTAGATGGCCACAAAGCGGTCGCAGAAAAACTCGTCGACCTCCATCGTGCTGAAGCTGCCGGGCGAATAAAGCCCGAACTTGTCGTAGGTGCCCAAGATGTTGAAGGTCTCCATCACGGGACAAGTCGCTGTGGCATAGCCGGCTTGCAAATGGATTTTGGCGACGCCGATATAGTGCGTGTAGAAATATTTCTGCATCTCCAACTTGAAGCGGTCGTACTCGAACTGGCTGCCGAGCACGTTGGGGAAAGCGTGTTGGTAGGCAAGCCAGACGATAGGGTAGGTGGTGCCCAACGACCGTATGCCTTGTGGCGTGCTCAGGAACTTCTCGTTGTAGGCGAACCGCAGCTTGACTTCAGCCATGCTGAAACGGCCTCCAGTGATTGTGTCGGCGGGGTCGTAATAGAATTGTCGACCGTAGCGCTTGTTACTGTGGCTGAGGGTGATATAGGCCTTGAAGTGGCGGGCGAAACGGGTCGAGTAGGTGAGGCCGAAGCGGTCGCGGCGGGTCAATACGTTTTCGTAGAAGGTGTATTTGTAGTTGGCTTCGCTGAGCAATGTGCCGTTGTCAAGCTCAAGCATGCCGCCAAACTCGCCCATGGCCTCCGACGAATGGGTGTATCTGAAGGCTAACTCCATCTGCCGCTGTCGGTTGAGCTTCAGCGTCAGGCCGCCGTTGTAATCCAGCTTTTTGATTTTCGTCCAATAGCCGAATGAGCCGCTGAGGCTGAACCAGCGCGAGAGGCGGTCGTTGGTGCTGAGGCCGAGGCCGAAAAACAAGCCACGGCTGATGGAAAACCTGATGATGCGGTCGATGTCGACGTTGATGGGCCCGAATGCGATGGCCGATTCGTTCATCAGGCGGTTGGTGAAGCCGAGCACGCGGTCGAAGATGTCGGAGCCTTCGGTGATGGAGTCGACGAGGAGGTAGGTCGAACGGATGCGTTCCGTGAGCGAGTCGATGCGGTGGGCGTTCCAAAACGTCTCGTCGCGGAAACCCGCATCGGGGTTCACCTTGATTTCGATGTCCGAAAACTGGCGGTTGCTGAGTTCGGGATTGATCTCGATGTCGGTGAGGTAGCTCTTGCCGATGGCCACCATCGACAGTGAGGCGCTGTCGACACCCACGGCGATGCCTGCAAACTTCAGGTTGGTGTTCAGCTGCTTCGGAAACCATTGGCCTTCCACCTTTTGGTAGAGCTGTTGGATGTTGGCCGTGAACAGTTCGCCTTGTTCGTTGGGCGAGGCTTTCACGCTTTGCAAGGCCCAGCCGTCGCTGTTGACGGTCATCGTGCCGCGCAGGCCGTTGAAGGTGCTGCCGCGCATCGGGTGGAACGAGATCACGTAGAGCGAGTCGCCGTGGCCGATGGGGTTGACCGACTCCAAGGTGAAGAAATAGTGCGTCTTGCTGCCTTGGCTGATGGGGTTCACATAGTCGGTGCCGGTGATGCTGACGGTTTCGTCGTAGAAACTGATGCTCTGCATACTGTTGACCAAATAGATGAAAGTGGGGTTTTTCATGCCTGCCACCTTGGTGCCGAGCACGTTTTGCAGCTTGCGGTCGGGCCTCTTGAAGAGCACTTCCGAGGCGGTCTCCATCACCATCAAGTCGCTCTTTTTCAGGATGCTGTCAAACATTTTCAGGTTGCTTCCTTCGGTGCTTTCGGAGAGGGCGTTGCCCAATTCGGTGCTGTCGATGGTGAAGACCATCTGGTCATAGATCTTATAGCGGTACGACCCTAACGAGTTGGGATTGTTGGCTTTGCGGTGGGCCATCAGGCTGTCGATGATGCGGTGGGCGGGGTTCTCGCCGGCCTCCACGGTCACTTCGGTCAGCTCGAAGGTGGTGGGAGTCAGCGCGACGTCGCATTTCTTTTGGCTGGGAGCGATGCCGACCGTCTTTTTCTCGTAGCCGATGGATGAGAAGGTGATGGACGTGATGGGTTCGTCGGCAGCGATTTCGTATTTTCCGTCGATGTCGCTGATGGTGCCTCGCTGGCCGTCGTTGATGACCACGTTGACGAAGGCCAACGGCTTGCGGCTTTGCCCGTCGGTGACTGTGCCGCCTAACACTTGGGCCTGGGCCATAAGCACCTCAGCCGAAACGACAAAAAGGGCGAGGAACAGCAGTCGCACCGTCAGCTTTGGCGAAAGAGGCTTCATTCTTGAGTCTCAATTAGATAGACGACTTCGTTGTCGCGTTTCATCAGGTATTGCTCGCGGGCCACTTTCTCCATCGTGGCGGAGTCGTTCTGCACATCGTGGAGATATTGTTTGTTTTGCGAGACCTCCTTTTCGTAGTATTCGATTTGTTGTTTCTGGTCGATGAGCGAGTTGTGAAGCCTGATTTGCTCGAACACATTGAATTGGTCGATGAAGAAGATGACGACCAAAAACAGCAATGTGGCATACACATAGCGGTTGTTGAGCTTGCGAAGGATATTCTTGATTTTCATAGTTGTCAGTTGATAGTTAGGCGTTTGGAGGGGCGGCCGGTCGATTTTGTCTTGAATCGACGATTTTCAGTCTGCAAAAGTAACATTTTTCTTATTTTTGCGCTTCAATATTTCATCAAATTTATCAACAATGAAAAAAGTTATCGCAACGACAAATGCTCCTGGAGCCATCGGGCCTTACAGTCAGGCCATTGAAGCCAACGGTTTTGTGTATATTTCGGGCCAATTGCCCATCAATCCTGCTACGGGCGAGATGCCGGAAGGCGTCGGCGCACAAACCGAGCAAAGCATGAAAAACCTCGAAGCCATCCTCAACGAGGCAGGCTGCACCTTCGACAATGTGGTGAAGTCGGTGTGCTATCTCGCTGATATGAGCTATTTTGGCGAGATGAACGCCGTTTATGGCAAGTATTTCAAGGGCGAC
>CAMKAR010000214.1 GCA_946410535.1 uncultured Bacteroidales bacterium | reverse complement strand
CGGATGCCCGAATTCAAGTCGTTGCCAGCCAAAATCAGGATGGAAACGATCCAGATCCACATCATCAGAATGATGAGCGTGCCGATGGAGCCATAAAGCACATTGTAGCGCGAAAAATTGGAGATATAAATGTTGAACCCGACCGTGCCAAGGATGAAAAGACCTGTGGCCAAAATCGCACCTGGACTGAAAATCACGAAGTTGCGATACAATGTCTGACCTTGCGGGCCTTTGCGTTTGCGCTCCACGCGATAGTGTTCCTTATAAGGATAGTTGCCGAAAAAATAAAGCAAGGCAATGCCCAGGCAAAGGGCGAAAACGCCAACCACCCAACGCAACACGCTGAACAAGAAGAAGGTGAACGAGCCACCCTCGATGATTTCGTGCCTCACGAGATAGACCAACGCCGTGCCGCCCAACGAAATCAGCAAGATGGAGACCAACAGCAGCAAGCCGATGATGATCAACATGAGGACGGCAAAAGCCCGTTGAAGGAGCCATCCTTTCAAGTCCAAGCTCTTGTTGGTCACATAGTTGGCATACACATTGCGAAAACCGTTGAAGATGGCCACCACGCCACTGGAGCCGAAAATCAAGCAGAGGAAGATACTCAACGACAGCAGTCCTTCGTGCGGTTGGTTCATGATCCCATCGATGGAATCCCTTACATAATCCATTGTCCCAGAGGGGATAAGGAAGTCGTCCAGGGCCATCATCACCCTTTCGTAGAGATGCGGGATGGGAATGTAGGGTATCAGCGTGAAGAAAAACAGGACAAGCGGGAAAAGCGCCAAGAAGAAATTGAAGGCCACGCCAGCGGCACGATCCATGGTGCGACCTTTGGTGAACAGCTTGACGAAGTCAATCAGCACGTCCAAAAACGGCACCTTGGTGCCAGGGAAATGCACCTTGCGCATGAAGTTGTCGTCGCTGTGGTACCATGTCCTCAGCGCTTCGTACTTTTCCTTGAGCCAAACAACGAACTTCCCCGGTTTCTTTTTCTTCTTATCCGTCATAAACAGAATTTTACGCTGCAAAAATAAGGGTTTTTGGCTCAATGGAGAAAAAAATGTAATTTTGCGCATGAAAACGAACGCATAATGAACGAAAAAGAGACCATTTCCCACGAGGGCATCGTCACCAAAATCACCAACGACGAACTGGAAATCAAGATATTGGCGCAGAGTGCCTGCGCTGCCTGCCATGCCAAGAGCGCTTGCGGCATGGGTGAGCAAGCCGAGAAGACACTGACCGTGCCCCGCCCCAAGGACAAGGAGTTCCACTTGTTGCAGAAGGTCAACGTCACGATGGCCATCGGGCAGGGCAACAAGGCGGCGGTGTTGGCCTACCTCATCCCCATCCTCCTGCTTTTGGCCGTGCTTTTCGTCTGTCTCGGCCTCGGCGTGAACGAAGGCCTTTCGGCACTCATCAGCATCGTAGCGCTTGTACCTTATTATATAGTGCTTTACCTGCGAAGAGACAAACTCAAGAAGCAATTTATTTATATAATTGAATAACAATTATTTATAAGAATATACAACCCATGAACAACAACCCTTTGGCTGAAATATTCGGTTTTCCTGTCACTAACGAATCGGAACGAGCGAAACGTTATAGGGAGAACCGCCTTTGCCCTTACCACAACCGTTTCCCCAACTGCACAAAAGACAAAGCCGAGAACCCGCTTGGCGTTTGCAGCATCAACCATGGTAGCGACCAAGTCATCACCTGCCCTTCCCGTTTTCGAGAAGATTGGATCATCCTAAAAAACGCAGCCGAATTTGTTTGGCCCAAAGGGACAAAATGGACTTCATTACCAGAAATAAGGCTTTCTGACGGTGATGGGCAATCGGCTGGGAACATCGATTATGTGATTGTCAGTTATAACGACCAAGGCATCATCACCGACTTTGCTTCCATAGAAGTTCAAGGCGTTTACATCAGCGGCAATTTGCGCAACCCTTTCCAAAGCTACATGAATAATCCCGCTACCGATTTCCAATGGGACGGAAAGAACTACCCCCATCCCGATTATCTTTCTTCATCACGCAAGCGTTTGATTCCACAGATGTTGTACAAAGGTGGCATCTTCAAGTCGTGGAACAAGAAACAATGCGTCGTTATCCAGAAATCATTTTTCGACACCCTGCCCAAATTGCCGACTACCTCAAAAGAAAATGCCGACATCGCTTGGTTTCTCTACGACCTGAAATACGATGCCACAGAGCGACAGTATCATTTGGTCTTGGCTGAAACGGTTTACACGGAGTTCCAAGCCGCTTTGCAACGTGTAATCTACACCAAGCCAGGCGACATGAACGATTTCGTGTCTGTCCTGCAAGGAAAACTTGACGAGCGCATCCATAATGCTCCCGAAACCCATTCCCCTTTTGAACTATTATGAGAGCCGAAGCCGAACAACTGACCCTGTTTGCAGACGATGCATTGCAACCTGTTCCAAAAACAAGTCAGGTCATCAATGTGGCATCGGTTCCGCAAAGAAGCCCTTTTCGCTATCCAGGCGGAAAAACGTGGCTTGTGCCAACAGCTCGAAAATGGTTCAACCAAGCCGCAGGAAACTCCATATTGATTGAGCCTTTCGCGGGCGGAGGCATCATTACCCTGACAGCTATTGCAGAACATTATTTCAGCCATGCAACCATGGTCGAACTTGATGACGACATGGCAGCGGCATGGCAAACCATCTTTTCAAAAGAGGATTGTATATGGCTAGTTGACAAGATTAGCAGTTTTGTCGTCACAGCCGATGAAATCAACAAATCGAGCCTCGAAGCATCCCGTGGCACCAAGGAAAAAGGCTTCGCAACCATCGTCAGAAACAGGACCAATCATGGAGGCATTCTTGCCAAAGGCTCGGGTATGATAAAAACCGGAGAAGGCGGAAAAGGTCTTTCATCGCGTTGGTATCCAAGCACTTTAATAAGGAGAATTATCGAAGCCAACCGCCTTACAAGCCAAATCACCTTTATCCATGGCGACGCTTTTGAAATCATGAAGCAGAAAAAAAGCGATGCCAATGCTTTCCTTTTCATCGACCCGCCTTACACCGTGGCTGGCAAAAGGCTTTACAACCATTACGATGTCAACCACAGAATGATATTTGAATTGGCAAGCCAAATGGAAGGGCATTTCCTGCTCACCTACGACGATACGGAGGAAGTAAGGGCCTTGGCAAATTATTATGAGTTGCCCTATAAATCCATACCCATGCAAACGACACATTTAATTAAGAAAGAGGAGCTTTTGATTTCCGACAATTTCGATTGGATGTAGTTCCTTCAACCATCCTGATTCATCTTTATACTCAAAAAACATTTTTTCCTTTGCCGAAAAAAGGAGTTTTTGTAATTTTGCAGGTTCAAATTGAAAACAAACTCAAAATTTTATTCTAATGAGTAACACTTTACTTATTTCACTTGCGGTTCTCGGAATCTTGGGCGGCGTTTTGGCCGTCATTCTGTACTTCGTGGCACAGAAGTTCAAGGTCGAGGAGAACCCCATGATTGACGAGGTGGAGGCCTTGCTGCCAGGCGCCAACTGCGGTGGCTGCGGCTTCGCGGGCTGCCGTGCCTTGGCCGAAGCCTGCGTGAAGCAGGCCGCCGCGAAAGGCAACCTTGACGGCCTCGCCTGCCCTGGCTCCGACATGAGCAAGGTGGGCAAGATCCTCGGTCTCGTCACCGCCGCCGCCGAACCGAAGATTGCGGTGGTGCGCTGCAATGGCAGTTGCCAGAACTCACCCTCAAAGGTGCATTACGAAGGTGCCGACATCTGCGCTTTCGCCAACACGCTCTACGCGGGCGAAGGCGGCTGCTCGAAAGGCTGCCTCGGCCTTGGCGACTGCGTGAAGGCCTGCAAGTTCGACGCCATCCACATCGACAAGGAGACGGGCCTGCCCGTCGTCGACCCCGACAAGTGCACCAGCTGCGGCATCTGCGCCAAGACCTGCCCGCGTGGCATCATCGAGATCCGTCCGCGTGGCAAGAAAGACCGCCGCGTCTATGTGTGCTGCGTCAACACCGACAAGGGCGCCCTCGTGATGAAGAACTGCTCGGTGGGCTGCATCGGCTGCCAGAAGTGCCTGAAGGAATGCCCCTTCGAGGCCATCGAGATGCGCGGCAACCTGGCCTACATCGACCCGGCCAAGTGCAAGGCCTGCGGCAAGTGCGTGAAGGTGTGCCCGCGCGGCAGCATCCACGCCATCAACTTCCCTGCACCCAAGCCGGAAGGCCCCATCAACGACCCGAAGCCGTTGCAGGGTGCAGAAAAAGCGAAACCTGTACCCGCAGTCGAGACGACTGCGAACCCAGTGGAAGTGAAAACTGAAGTCAAACCCGAAAACACCGTCACAGCATGAACCCGATAAAGAC